>CAXTNZ010000110.1:0-21531 GCA_964245695.1 uncultured bacterium
TTACTGGCTCGCTTTTTGTTACAAAAAACAAAGTAATACTTTTCCATTTGTCAATATTTTTAAAAAAATCTTTCGTTTTATATATCGATTTGTGTCAGATAGACGACAAAACCCCCACTGAGTAAGCGTTTTCTGATAAAAACAACTCATATCCCTTTTAGAGAGGAAGTTTACCTGGAGCATAATTTGCTGTGGAAACTTCCGCCATTAGAACACGCATAACTAGGAGCTTCATAAGCATGTTCACCCACGTCAAGTCCACCATTCGACATATTGCGCCAGATAATTTACGCGGACGTAATTTAATCAAGGTGGTCTATGTCGTGCTTGAGTCGCAGTACCAAAGCGCATTGTCACAAGCGGTTCGCACGATTAACGCGCAACATCCCAACGTGGCGATTGAAATCAGCGGGTATTTAATTGAAGAACTTCGAGATCCAGAGAACTACGAAGAGTTCAAGCGGGAAATCGAGACTGCGAATATCTTTATCGCCTCACTAATTTTTATAGAAGACTTAGCGCAGAAAGTAGTAGCAGCTGTAGAACCACATCGAGATAAGCTGGATGTTTCTGTGGTCTTTCCATCTATGCCGGAAGTAATGCGCCTAAGTAAAATGGGCAGTTTCTCCCTAGCACAGTTGGGACAGTCGAAAAGCGTAATAGCACAATTCATGCGAAAACGCAAGGAAAAATCCGGCGCAGGATTCCAAGATGGAATGCTGAAGCTGTTGCGGACGCTGCCGCAAGTGCTAAAGTTCCTGCCAATGGAAAAAGCACAGGATGCGCGAAATTTCATGCTCAGTTTTCAGTATTGGCTAGGTGGTTCTTCAGAAAACCTGGAAAACTTCTTGCTGATGCTAACTGACAAATATGTATTAAAAGATGTAGATAAACAAAATTTTGCATCTGTTACATATCAAGCGCCGGTCGTTTATCCCGATATGGGGATTTGGCATCCTTTAGCGCCGACGATGTTTGAGGATGTAAAAGAATACCTCAATTGGTATACGGCTCGCAAGGATATTTCCTCGGATCTTTCAGATCCGTTAGCACCGTGTGTGGGACTGGTACTGCAACGCACGCACCTAGTAACCGGTGATGATGCCCATTATGTGGCAATGGTGCAGGAATTGGAATCACTCGGCGCAAAAGTAGTTCCGGTATTTGCTAGCGGTTTGGACTTTTCTAAACCTGTGGAAGCCTATTTTTTGGAATCGACTTCCAAAACAACGTTGGTGGATGCAGTGGTATCGCTGACTGGTTTCGCTTTGGTAGGTGGACCAGCAAGACAAGACCATCCGAAAGCGATTGAGACGTTGAAGCGTTTGAATCGTCCTTACATGGTAGCGCTGCCTTTGGTGTTTCAAACTACTGAAGAATGGCAAGATAGCGATTTAGGTTTACATCCGATTCAAGTAGCGTTGCAAATTGCGATTCCTGAGTTAGATGGCGCAATTGAGCCGATAATTTTATCAGGTAGGGATGGTACAACTGGGAAAGCGATCGCACTCCAAGATCGAATTGAAGCGATCGCCCAACGTGCTTTAAGATGGGCAAATCTGCGCCGCAAACCAAAGCTACACAAAAAAGTCGCCATCACCGTTTTCAGCTTTCCCCCAGATAAAGGAAACGTCGGAACCGCTGCTTATTTAGATGTATTCGGTTCCATCTTTGAAGTGATGAAAGCGCTGAAAAATAACGGTTACGACTTACCAGAATTGCCAGAATCAGCGTCAGCGTTGATGCAAGAAGTCATCCACGATGCCCAAGCGCAGTATAGCAGCCCAGAACTCAACATCGCCTACAAAATGTCGGTGCAAGAATACGAAGCGCTGACACCTTATTCGCACCGCTTAGAAGAAAATTGGGGACCACCTCCCGGACATCTCAACAGCGATGGGCAAAATCTGCTAATTTATGGAAAGCAATTTGGTAACGTTTTTATCGGTGTGCAGCCGACCTTTGGTTACGAAGGCGACCCGATGCGGTTATTATTCTCACGTTCTGCAAGTCCACATCATGGTTTCGCTGCATACTACACATACTTAGAACAACTTTGGGGAGCAGATGCTGTACTGCACTTCGGGACGCATGGTTCCTTGGAATTTATGCCAGGGAAACAAATGGGGATGTCTGGGGAATGTTATCCAGATAACCTGATTGGCATGATTCCCAATCTGTATTATTACGCAGCAAACAACCCAAGTGAGGCGACGATCGCCAAACGTCGCAGTTATGCAGAGACAATTTCCTACTTAACTCCGCCGGCGGAAAATGCTGGTTTATACAAAGGTTTGAAGGAGTTAAGCGAGTTAATTGCTTCTTACCAAACCTTGAAAGATACCGGACGCGGTGTTCCGATTGTGAACAGCATTATGGACAAGTGTCGGTTGGTGAACTTGGATAAGGACATCATTTTTGCTGAAACCGATGCCAAAGATATGAGCGCCGAGGAGCGAGATAATATAGTTGGCAGCGTGTATGGCAAGTTGATGGAAATTGAATCCAGGTTGTTGCCTTGTGGATTGCACGTAATTGGTAAACCACCATCAGCGTCAGAGGCGATCGCTACTTTAGTCAACATCGCTAGCTTAGACCGTCAAGAAGAAGAAATCCTCGGCTTACCGCGAATTATCGCCAACAGCATCGGACGCGATTTAGATGAGATTTATCAGTCAAGCGATCGGGGTATTTTAGAAGATGTCCAATTGCTGCAAGACATTACTCTAGCAACTCGTGAAGCAGTTAGCGCCCTTGTAAAAGAGCAAACGGACGCAGAAGGGCGAGTTTCCCTCGTTTCCAAGTTGAATTTCTTCAACATGGGCAAAAAGGAACCTTGGGTAGAAGCATTGCATCAAGCAGGATATCCCAAAGTTGATCCAACAGCACTTAAACCGTTGTTTGAGTATTTGGAATTCTGTTTGCAGCAAGTTTGTGCAGATAACGAATTAGGTGCTTTACTCAAAGGTTTAGAAGGCGAATACATCCTCCCCGGTCCCGGTGGCGACCCCATCCGCAACCCGGATGTATTACCGACAGGTAAAAATATACACGCCCTTGACCCGCAATCGATCCCGACAACAGCGGCAGTACAATCAGCCAAAGTCGTCGTAGACAGACTTCTGGCGCGTAACAAAGCCGAAAACGACGGAAAGTATCCCGAAACCATCGCCTGCGTCCTTTGGGGAACCGATAACATCAAAACTTACGGTGAATCCCTGGCTCAAATTATGTGGATGATTGGTGTGCGTCCGGTTCCTGATGCTTTGGGAAGAGTAAACAAGCTGGAATTAATTCCCCTACAAGAGTTGGGAAGACCGAGAATTGATGTTGTCATCAACTGTTCGGGTGTGTTCCGCGACTTATTCATCAACCAGATGAATCTGTTAGACCAAGGTGTAAAAATGGCGGCTGAAGCGGATGAACCTCCATCAATGAACTTTGTTCGCAAACATGCTTTGCAGCAAGCTGAGGACATGGGAATCAACTTGCGTCAAGCAGCAACTCGCGTCTTCTCCAATGCTTCTGGTTCCTACTCGTCAAACATCAACTTGGCGGTAGAAAACAGCACATGGGACAGCGAAGCCGAGTTGCAGGAAATGTACTTGAAGCGGAAATCCTTCGCCTTCAATTCCGATAACCCCGGTATGATGGACGAATCCCGGAACATTTTTGAAAGCACTTTGAAAACTGCGGAAGCGACTTTTCAAAATCTTGATTCTTCCGAGATTAGCTTGACCGACGTTTCGCACTACTTCGACTCTGACCCCACCAAGCTTGTAGCAAGTCTGCGCGATGATGGCAAGACACCAGCATCATACATCGCCGACACCACTACAGCAAACGCTCAAGTCCGGACATTATCAGAAACCGTGCGTCTTGATGCGCGTACCAAGTTGTTAAATCCCAAGTGGTATGAGGGGATGTTATCTCACGGTTACGAAGGTGTGCGCGAACTTTCCAAGCGATTGGTAAATACGATGGGTTGGAGTGCGACAGCCGGCGCGGTTGATAACTGGATTTATGAGGATACTAACGAAACCTTCATCAAAGATGAAGCGATGCGTCAGCGATTGATGAACCTTAATCCGCATTCTTTCCGCAAAGTTGTATCAACTTTATTGGAAGTAAATGGTCGCGGTTATTGGGAGACTAGCGAAGAGAATTTGAATAAGTTGCGCGAGTTGTATCAGGAGGTTGAGGATCGAATTGAAGGGGTAGAGTAGGTTGTAAACTTATAAACCTGTTAAATGTAGAGACGTTACATGTAACGTCTCTACATTTTTTCTGTGTTTTTAGATTTTTTAAATTGTGTGGAGATATTCCGTATAAACTTTTCTTTTAATATACGAATCTGAGTCGCTAAAAAGCAATGTTTTTTCAATTAATTATCCAGAGTGAGTTTCTTTAATCTCTTAGTATTAACCCGTTTTCGATTAGAAAGGGGGTTTGGCTGTTATGGCTACTCCACGAATGATTTATGTAGCGATGCTAACTGTTTGTGATGTAAATCACAAACAGTTAATATTGTATTGTGGTATTAGTCACAACTGAAGCAGTAATTTACTGTTTCCTGCTAAGAAATCTATTTATAATACGGTTAGGAAAAAATACATGGCTGCCAACGATAGCATAGTTCTCGATAACATTATCAAGCAAAAAAGAAATCAAAGTGCTAATGCATTACCTGACGATGAATTTTTGGAAATATTTACGTTTGAACAAATCTTAAAAAAATACGATCTCTCCTATGACGAGTTAAGTTATGGAAAAATAGGAGGAGGTGATGATGGTGGAATCGATGGCTTCTTCATTTTTATTAATAATGATTTTGTTAGTGAGGATACAGAGTTAGATATTTTTTAAAAAACTCCTTGTATACAATTATTTTTAATTCAATCAAAACGGTCTGATTCTTTTTCTGAGAAAGCTATTGAAAAATGGCTTTCAACTACAATGAATATTTTTGATTTCGGAAAGAATGTTAAAGAAATTCAAAACTACTATAATTCTGACTTGATTAATAAAGTGATTTTATTCCGTGACTTATATCTCAATCTGGCATCGCAACATCCTTCTCTGGAAATAACATATGTATATGCAAGCAAGGGTGACGTATCAGCTATAAATCAAAAGGTATACAATCAATCCCAAGTCCTAAAAGAAAATACTGTTCGATATTTTCCTGGAGCCAAGGTTAGTGTTAGCTTTGTCGGCGCACGAGAACTCATTGATTCTTCCCGACTCGAAAAAAGCTATACTTTACAGTTAAAGTTTATTGAAAATTATATTTCTAGAGGTGAAGATAACTACGTTATTTTAGCATCTTTAAAAGATTATTATAATTTTGTGACTTACGATAATTTTGATTTACGCACATATATATTTGCATTTAATGTTCGAGATTATCAAGGTAGTAATGTAGAAGTTAACAAAGATATAAAAGCAACTTTAGAATCAAATGATAAACTAGATTTTTGGTGGCTAAACAATGGAATTACTATTTTATCTTCAAGAGCAAGTATTGCTGGTAAAACTATTAGCTTAGATGATGTACAAGTTGTAAATGGTTTGCAAACAACAAATACAATTTATCATTATATAAAGAATATAAAAGATGATAGCGATGCATTGAAGCAAGAGAGAGCTATCTTAATAAAAATAGTTGTCACAAATGACCCAGAAACTAGAGACCGTGTTATCAAAGCAACAAATTTCCAAACTCCTATTCCACCAGCTTCTTTAAAAGCTACAGATCCAATACAATTAGACATAGAAAACTTTTTTCTAAATCATGAATGGTTTTATGACCGTCGAAAAAATTATTATAAGAATACTGGCAAGCAGCTTGATAGAATCATTAGCATTCCATACCTGGCTCAATCGGTCATAGCAATAGTTTTTCATGAGCCAGATATCGCACGTTCTAGACCATCGTCAATTCTCAAGAAAGATAGCGATTACAAACGTGTTTTTAGTCAAAAACTTAGTCTTGAAATGTATTTGTTCTGCGCGAGAACTATGAAAAATTTAGAAAATTTTATTCGTATTTTTACGTCTAGTAAATCAAGCAAAGTATTTATTAATGAACAGTGGAAACATGCATCACCAATTCGTATCTTAATGTTTCATTTAGGGATGCTGCTAGTAGTCAAAACACTTAATAAACGTGATTATAAACCTAAAGATGTAGAATCCATTAAAAATATTGATTTTTCTGATGAACTTATTACTAATACGTTGTCTGAGTTAATGAAATTAACAAATGATTATGTCAAATCCAAAGACTTGCCAATCAATATTGGTATCAAACAAAAAGATTTTGTCACATATATATTAGAAAATGTGGTATAAAATAATTTTCAACAAGTCCGTGCAGTGATTCTTAAGTACCAGCTAGGAGGACAAAATGACACTTCGCTATGAAATAATTCTCTACTGGAGCGAAGAAGACCAAGCATTTATTGCGGAAGTACCAGAATTACCTGGATGTGCTGCTGATGGCGAAACCTACCAAGAAGCACTGCAAAATGTAGAAATTATTATGCAGGAATGGATAGAAACTGCTATGGAGTTAGGGAGGAAAATTCCTGAACCTAGACAGCATTTAATTTCTGCTTAATTGACGAAAATACCAAGCGTTTGGAAGTGTTGGGAGTGCGGGGAGTGCGTTACCGTAGGTATCGCTTTCGGTTATTATCAATATTTAAATGAAAAATATCATAAGTCTCGTCAAAACGCTTTGTTTTTGAGGTTTTCTGCAAAGCGATCGCTCCTCATAAACTATCGAAGCATAAAATTAAAGCATGACTATTCATAAAACAGATATGCTAAAAACGCTTTGGGCTACTGTTCGGCAAGGAAAAATAGAATTGCTGGAGTCAGCGGAATTATCGGAGGGAACAAGAGTGCTAGTGACGCTGCTTCCTGATGATGAAACTGAATTTTGGCTTCAAGCCAGTCAAATATCACTCTCATCAGTTTGGGATAACGCTGAGGATGATGTCTATGCCCAACTACTCTAAAAATGACATCATTTTGGTTCAGTATCCCTTTTCAGATTTGTCCAGTTCAAAAGTTAGACCTGCCGTTGTGGTAAGTGCGCCACACGTTTCTCAAGACATCCTAATCACACCTTTGACGAGCAAAACTGGAGCATTACTAGAAGGCGAGTTTGTGTTGTCTGAGTGGGCAACGGCAGGGCTAAACGTGGCTACAGCAGTCAAGAGAGGTTTATACACAGTGCATGAAAGCTTGGTTGTAAAAGTGATTGGCAAGTTAGCTGATGCTGATGCTGAACAGTTAGAGCAGTAGGAGCGAGGTTGGCTGGGGTTGTGATAGCCAGCAGCCCAGCATTTGTGCGATCGCTTCACCCTTCCACAACAGGCGATCGTACAAAGCTTGATGTCTGCCTATTTATCAGAATAACAATTGCGATCGCACCACTGTTTCACAACAGGCATTGCTTTTTTGAGGTTTTCTGCAAAGCGATCGCCTTCTAGTAATGCCATCATAAAATAAGTAGCTTTTTAGCTTCATGCTCTATCCTGCTTATCAACGCCTTAACAGTCAACCTAAAACCAGTGCTTGAACTTACAGATGAGCAATTCTTCCAGTTATGTCAAATAAACGAATTAATTAGATTTGAGCGGAATACTGATGGAACATTACTATTAATTCCCCTTATGGGAGGTTTAACCAGTATCCACAATGCCAATCTAACTGCTCAACTTGTGATGTGGAATCATGATGATTTTCTGGGAATCGCTTTTGATTCTTCTACTGGCTTTACTTTGCCCAATGGTGCAGTTCGCTCGCCTAATGTTTCCTGGTTAAAACGTGACAGATGGGATGCTCTTACTCAGAAACAAAAAGAGAGATTTGCTCCTGTATGTCCAGATTTTGTAGTGGAATTGCTTTCTGATACTGATTGTTTGCAAAGGCTGCAAAATAAAATGCGAGAATACCGAGATAATGGTGCGCGTTTAGGTTGGCTAATTAATCACAAGTCTCGGCAAGTAGAGATTTATCGCATTGGGCAAGAAGTTGAAGTGTTGGAATCTCCTGTTAGTTTATCAGGAGAAGATATTTTACCTGGCTTTGTGTTGAATCTGGAAGCGATTTGGTAATAATACCTTTACTCAGAGATGATAGTGTTATGTTTGCTTAATGGATTCAAAAAGTTGCGCGCTCGCTCTCCATTTCTCACATGCGATCGCCTTTCACAAAAATACTCAAACTATCAATTTATCCAACACTAACACTGATAACCCTGGTAAAGACGACAATAGATAATTATTATTTAATTTGCAGTCCCATGATTACTAAATCGCGTTCAACGCCGTCAAGTTCTGCAACTTTAGGTAAGTAACCCCAAGGTTGAAAGCTAAATTTTTCAAACAGTTTTAAACTAGGTTGATTGTGGGCAAAAATCAAACCTAATAAAGTGTTTAAACCCAAACTAGGACTTTGCTGAATTGCTTGCGCTAGAAGTTGCTGCCCTAAGCCACGCTGATGATATGCAGGAGCAATATAAATACTAATTTCCGCAGTCGTATGGTAAGCCGGTCGCCCATAAAACGATTGGAAACTGAGCCAGCCTGCAACTACACCTTCTACTTCTATTACCCAAATTGGGCGTTTGCTGTGCGATCGCCCACTAAACCAAGCCAGCCGACTTGCCACAGACACCGGCTCTAAATCAGCGGTAGCCATGCGGCTGGGAATTGCCGCGTTGTAAATAGCCACAATTGCTGGCAAGTCTGTTTCAGTGGCATGGCGGATAGTCATTGCAGCCGTCTCTGAGAAAATATTAAGAATAATACAGGGTTAGCAGCAGCAATTCTATGGCTTTCACCGTAAATTACAAGTGCTTTGTCAGGGATTGGTAAAATAACAGCACTTTATATTCGCCCTAGCAGTCTGCATTTAGGAACGATTCGTGCGTAGACGATTTACTCGGCTTGTCGCGGCTACATCGCTGTCTCAAAACAAAAAACCCCGGTAGTGTTCCGGGGAAGGTATGTGATTGCGTTTGATGGATGCATCTAAGCTAGACGCGATCGCCAAAGGCGGCGGCTTCCGCATCGCGCCTCACAAAAATCCCTCCTAAAGCCAAAATCTGAATTAAAAAATACTGTGTTGATGAACACGGTTTGAAAATTCCCTCACAGAAATTGGCGATCGCTTTTCTGCCTGGGGTAATTAGAGCGAAAGTGAAACAAAATGCACACCTAGGCTGAAGCCTAATATCGCTCTCGATTAATCCTTTGGCTGTTCTTTACAATTACCTCCAGCCTTTTGGGAACTATTGCCTGGGTGTAGACGAGCCTGCAATGCCTGTTGATATTCTTTAACTGCCTCAACATGCGTCTGCGCTGCCTCTATCTGACTCTGTGAAGACTCTAAAAACGCTTCTGTTGAGTACCCCTGTTCCGGAATTTTCTCTGCCTTCTTCAGGGTTTCCTGCGCCTGCTTCTGGATACTTTTTCCTTCCGCTTCCAGGCGTTTCCCAAGTTCTATATCCTGATTTTTACTCTCTTGTAAACTCTTACCTACCTCTTCTACCGACTTCCCATGCTTTTCTGAAGCTAGAGCATGTTTCTGTGCGGCTTGTGCCGTCTCCTGTGAAATCTTATGCATGATGCCAATCGCTACTATTATTTATTGATATTGTAGCGGCTAATACGCTTTTTAGTTAATAGTTATATCCTCAGTCTTTAGTTGTAATTTTATTTATAAATCCTGATTTAAAACTCATCCTCTAGAAACAGTTATTAGAAAAAGTAAATATTATATTCGTATACTCATTCTGTTGGTAAGTAACTACAACTATAGGTAGAGGTTAATTAAATTAAATTTTTGTCATATATATTATTAGAAACATTATTCGTGGTAGTAAGTCAAACTTAAATTAAGTGAATTATTATGTCGGTTAATCTTAGTCAAAGTGATAGTAGCGAGACAAAGAGTAATCTACCTGTAGAACTAGAAATTGCTCTTTTTATAGGAAGAATTAAAAATGGTATTTGGGTCTTTGGTATTCCATCTTGGGTTTTTGGAATAAGCGATAGAAGCGTTGCTGCATTGGCTGATGGCTATTTATCTCCCATAGAAATTCTCCAGCTATTGACAGCCTCGTTCTTTTTTTTGAGTTGGCTGTATTTGAAACCAGAGACAAACTTAAATGGTGATGGTACTGAAGGTTATCTATGTCCGACTCAAGCCAGTAAAGGTGACTTGAAGAAGCGACATATGATTAGCCAGGAATACATTTTACCGTTTCCCTATCTTTGCCAAATCTATCATTTATTGAGCTTAAAGCATTTGGAAACGGTCCACAAGTTTAGCTTGAATAACTTGAAAGTTATTAATGTAAGTCATGTCCAACCCACTGATATTGGGGGAATAATCAAATTTGAAACAATTTTAGATTCTCCCATAAATGCTCTAAAAATTTGGAGACAACCAATTGTTGAGGTAGATTTAATACTGCACAATCCTTATACTGTGGAACTGAGTATTCCGGTTTACAATAACAAGAGAATAATTGTTATATTTAATGTCTTTCCTTTAACGGATACTGAGCATCAGTTCTTTATAGATATTTACAGCGATTTAGAATGGTATAAACCAGTATTGCAAATCTTGTTGCATTTTGCTGCGTGTTTGACACTGTTTGAAGATTTGCCTTATTTACAGACACTAGCTGATAAAAATGTAGCCCGTTTATTCAATTCAAATAAGTCTGCAAGTCACGAAACTATGTGGCTGTTTAAAAGATTCGTTGAGCTATATGGTTCGAGGGGAGAAACCACAAAGTTGATTGAGGGAGGGGAGTAGGAGTTAGGAGTTAGGAGTTATAGAGACGCGAAATTTCGCGTCTTTACAAAAGCAGTAAAGTTGTACCGACGCGAAATTTCGCGTCGGTACTTTTGTAATTAAGCTCGCGCCAATAAGGGAGCAGCAGATAGTAAAGTTTTGGTGTAGGGGTGTTGAGGATTAGCAAAAATTTGTTTTGTAGGACCTAGTTCGACAATTTTCCCACCATTCATCACGGCGATACGATCGCACAAAAATCTCGCCAACCACAAATCATGAGTGATAAACAAATAAGTTAAATCAAACTCATCCTTTAGTTGCAACATCAGATCCAGCACTTGCGATTGTACGCTAGCGTCTAGCATACTCACCGGTTCGTCGCAAATCAGCAGTTTGGGACGAGTAATTAAAGCACGCGCGATCGCTACACGTTGTTGCTGTCCACCAGATAAATCCGATGGGTAACGCTGATAATAAACTTCAGCGGGTTTCAAACCGACTTTCTCCAACATCAACAGCACTTCTTCTTTTGCTTTGGCTGCATCGGTGATATGATGAATTATTAAAGGATCTGCTATACTTTGTCCTACAGTCATCGCTGGATTCAGACAAGCATGAGGGTCTTGAAACACCATTTGCATTTGTCTTCTGGAAGAGCGAATTTCTTGATTCGATAAGTTAGTTAAATCCTTGCCGAAAAACTCGATTTTACCACCAGTAGGACGAATTAGTTGCAAGATTGTCCGCGACAGCGTACTCTTACCGCAACCTGACTCGCCAACTAATCCGAGAATTTCTCCTTGATACAATTCTAAGTTAATACCATCGACTGCTTTAATTGTCTGACTCTGCGCTTTAAATAGTCGTTCAATAAAGCTGGGTTCTATGTTGTAGTGCTGCTGTAATTCTGTCACCCGCAAAATTGGGGTAGACTTTTGTACAGACGCGATTAATCGCGTCTCTCCCCCACTCTCTAACTCATCCACTGATTGAATATGCAAAGCTGCTTGCAAAAGCGATCGCGTGTATTCGTGTTGAGGTTGTCTAAATACAGATTCGGTAGTACCCTTCTCTACCATCTTGCCCTCATACATTACGCCAATGCGATCGCAATATTCCGCTACCATTGCTAAATCGTGGGAAATTAGCAGCAGTCCCATATTTTCTTCACCGCACAGCCGTGTTAACTCTTGTAAAATTTGTGCGGAAACCGTGACATCTAAGCTGGTGGTAGGTTCATCGGCAACAATTAACTTGGGGTTGAGAAGTAAAGCTAAAGCGATCGCTACTCTTTGGCGCATTCCCCCGCTAAACTCGTGAGGGAATTGATTCCAACGAGTGGCGGGAATTTTTACCTTTTCTAAAGTGGCGATCGCTCTTTCTTTTGCCTGTTTAGTTGATAAACTGGGCGAGTGCGCCTTCAAAGTTTCTAAACAGTGCTTACCAATAGTCATCAACGGATCGAGGCGTGTCATCGGATCTTGAAAAATCAGCGCCACCGCCTCTCCCCGAAATTGCCGCAACTGATTGGGATTTAAATCAAACACCGGTCGCCCCTGAAACATTACCCGTCCTTCAATGCGACTAGATGAGGGTAATAAGCGCATCGCTGCACGTCCCAAAGTTGATTTACCACAACCAGATTCTCCTACCAATCCCATTCTTTCACCGGGTTGCAGAGTGAAAGACACATCATCAACCGCCCAGGTGGATTCTTCCCCACCGCGCTGAGGATAGGCAACGCGCAGATTTTCTATTTGGAATAAAGCTTCATTCATATTTGGTTATTTAGGCGATCGCGCAGTAGCTAACACCTGATAAATGTGAAATTTTCCATACTTTAGCAGATTAAATATATTAGTCTTGTGGGTAAAGTTTCTTTACAATAGAGACAGATAAGGTAAAAACAAAAAGGAAAACTCCTTTTAACTTTTACCTTTCTATGCTTGCTCCCCTTGTTGCAGAATTGCCTCGCAGTATTGCATCAGAGTTGTCAGGCGATCGCTAATTGTCTGAAGTCTTGCTTGAGCAGTAGCTGGTTGTCTCGCCCCTTGGAAAAACATTACATCCAGTTCCAATAGGCGCAGTTGCTTACTCATCTCGGTTTGATAAGACTGTTCCCTTGAATTGTGAGGCATTTGTGTGTCTTCACCAGCCAAAGGCACAATCTGAACAAGAAACATTTGCTGCAACGATGCCACACGCTGCCGCAGTCCGGGCGCATTTAGTTCATCAGTCGTGGTATAGTCACGTAATTGCTGGAGCAATGTTGCGAATGCGTGATATTTCTGGCGATTTAGAGACATTAAGTGCTTCTTGAGATACTATTAATGTCAAGATTTTTTTATTCTAAAACAGACTTTTTCAACTTATTTTATAATTACTCGCTGCAAATGATGCAAGGGGGCTGCGTTTGCCATAGACCGATTTTCAGAATTATGATCGTTGACACTTGAATAGGATGATTGGTTTTATTCTTTTGGCGAATCGTCCTCAAACTGCTTTTACCGCGCGTGTTTCAGCAACAGCTTCTTCCGGCGGCGATGGCGTTATTTTTGTACATCCACTTAACCACAGAGTACCTCTAGTCCCGATTGTATGAGCGGTATACTTCTAAATTCCCCTGTTGAAATCTCCCTTCCGGAATGGCTTAAAAAATGTTTAAATGAGTCATCCGCACCGAGCGCTGAAGAAGATGACGGAAAGCATTATGATACAGCTTTGATATGTCGAGCATTTAAATTTGCTTACGAGCTGCATCAGGGTCAGTACCGCAAATCGGGAGAACCATATATTTGTCATCCCGTAGCTGTGGCTGGATTGTTACGTGACTTGGGTGGAAGTTCTGCCATGATAGCAGCTGGATTTCTCCATGATGTAGTAGAAGATACAGATATTACAATCGAGCAAATAGAAGAGCATTTTGGACCAGAAGTCCGACAATTGGTAGAAGGTGTTACCAAGCTATCTAAATTTAACTTTAAAAGCAAAACCGAAAGCCAAGCAGAAAACTTCCGGCGAATGTTTCTGGCGATGGCGCAAGATATCCGAGTAATTGTGGTGAAGTTGGCAGATCGGCTGCATAATATGCGAACTTTGCAATACATGTCAGAAGAAAGTCGTCGCAGCAACGCTCAAGAAACCAGAGATATTTTTGCTCCTTTAGCCAATCGGTTGGGAATCTGGCAGATTAAGTGGGAATTGGAGGATTTGGCGTTTAAGTATTTGGAACCAGAATCTTTTCGCAAAATTCAAACATATGTGGCAGAAAAACGCGCAGCGCGAGAAGAAAGACTCGATAAAATTACGACAACTTTGCGCGATCGCTTGCAGCAAGCCGGAATTCAACTCATCGACATCAGCGGACGCCCGAAGCATCTTTATAGTATTTACCAAAAAATGAGTCGGCAGCAAAAAGAATTTCACGAAATTTACGATTTGGCTGCCTTGCGGATTATAGTTAAAACCAATGAAGAATGCTATCGCGCTTTGGCTGTAGTTCACGATGCCTTTCGCCCAATTCCCGGTAGATTTAAAGACTACATTGGACTGCCAAAGCCAAATCGTTACCAATCGTTGCATACTGGTGTAATTGGTTGTACAGGTCGTCCTTTGGAAGTACAAATCCGAACGCAGGAAATGCACCGGATAGCCGAGTATGGAATTGCTGCTCATTGGAAGTACAAAGAAACAGGTGGTTCTAACAATATCCCAGCGACTGCACAAGATGAAAAGTTCACTTGGTTGCGGCAGTTGTTGGAATGGCAAAGTGACCTAAAGGACGCTCAAGAATACCTGGAAAGCATCAAAGATAATTTATTTGAAGATGATATTTATGTCTTCACCCCTAAGGGGGATTTAGTTTCTTTAAGTCCGGGTTCCACAACAATAGATTTTGCTTATCGGATTCATACAGAAGTAGGAAATCATTGTGCGGGGGCGCGAGTGAATGGGAGGATGATACCGCTTTCGACACGCTTGCACAATGGCGATATTGTCGAGATTATCACCCAAAAGAACAGCCATCCGAGTTTGGATTGGTTGAACTTTGTCAGAACTTCCGCCGCGAAAAATCGAATTAAGCAGTGGTACAAGCGATCGCGTCGCGAAGAAAATCTCGCCCGTGGACGAGAAATATTAGAAAAAGAACTTGGTAGAACAGGTTTTGAAAGTTTGCTCAAGTCAGACGCGATGCAAGCTGTCGCGGAAAAGTGTAATTATCACAGTGTGGACGATTTATTGGCGGCTTTGGGTTACGGTGAAGTCACCTTGAACTTGGTATTAAATCGTTGGCGAGAAGTCGTGAAAGCGCAACAACCCGTAACCGGCGTCCCAGAGATTGCGTCCATCCCCACAACTTCACCCAAAGCCTTACGAGACGTACCTGTAATCACCTCTCGCGCCAGTGATTCGCCAATTGTCGGCGTAGAAGGATTGGTGTATCATCTATCTGGGTGTTGTACGCCAATTCCCGGAGAGTCGATTATTGGTGTAGTGACGCGAGGTAGGGGAATTTCCATCCATCGCCAAGGGTGTCATAATTTAGAGCCAGTAGAGTGCGATCGCCTAGTACCAGTTAGCTGGAACGCAGCAAGTGAAAATCGCGGTCGTCCTCAGACTTACCCAGTGAATATTCAGATAGAAGCAATGGATCGGGTAGGGGTGTTAAAAGATATTTTGTCGCGCTTGAGTGACCAAGGAATCAACGTACGTCATGCTCAAGTGAAAACCGCTTTTGGACAACCAGCGTTGATGGACTTGGGGATCGATATATGCGATCGCTTTCAACTCGAACAAGTGTTTATCCAAATCAAGAAAATGAGCGACATTCTCAACATCCGCCGCGTCGGTCAAATTGACGAGTAGCCATGATATTCTTAGGGTGCGTTAACAACGTGTAACGCACCACTTTTAGTTATGAATCGAACCTTACTAGGCGCAGAGGACGCAGAGGAAAAGAGCGATCGCACTTCACCAAGTTGTCGTTATGTGGTAGGTTAACCCAAAGTTTTCAAGCTTGTGGTTTTTTATATATATCAATCCTAAATGATTCGTGAATGCGGATACCCCAGTTTATTCAAGAAACCGGGGCACTTTGTAAGTAAAAAGTTAAATCAATTTCTTAATATCACCAAAGGCGCGATAGAAACCACCACTGGCTGACTGGCGCACCTCTTGGACAAGATAGCGTTCGCCCTCAGTACGTATATCCTTGGGAAACTGTACTTTCCAGTTGGGGTTATATCCTGGCGACACAACCCGAATTCTCAGTTTACTTCCCTCACGAATGCACTCAACAATCACCCCCAGACTTGTGTCTGTTGTGGTTTCCAGCACTGCGGAGGGTGCTGTTCCCTCACGTGTAGGTGCTTTAATAATAGTTGCTTGGGGAACTGTACCCTCTTGGGCGGCTTTAATTGCTGCTTCACTAGCATCGATACAGGCTAAAGACCCATCTGTAGTGACCATATAAATGCAATTATCTAAAAACTGCATAGATAAAGCCGAACCGCAGCCAGTGGCAAGCTTCCAAAAGCGTTCTCCTACCTGATTGAAGCAATAAATTGAAGAACTGTTGTCACCTGCAAACACATACTTACCATCAAGTGTAGTGGCGCAAGAATACACTGCCGCATCGCACTTGTAGACTGCGTTTGCCTTACCCTTGTTGCTAAAAGAGTAAACTTTATGGTCGCTTGTGCCTGCATAAACGGCTGATGCTTGTTGCCAACCAAATAGCACAGCACCTCCAGTCTTTTGGTGCCAGAGCATCCGACCATCTTTGTAATCGTACATGGTCACACCTTTGCTATGTCCGTGATAGATACCAGCCTCGTGACAACGCACCATCCAGCCAGAATCACCTTGGCTCAAACGAGTCCACTGGGACTCATCATCATGGTCAATTGTTGTGACGCTGCCGTTAGCGTCAGAGACTCCCAATAAGCCATCTTTGATATCCAGCCAGAAAATATCAACATTTTCATCAATTTTGTAGGCAAGACGTGGTAACTTGCCTGTGAGGTCATAGACGTTGCCATCATCGCAGCCAGCGTAAATCCAGACATCATCGGCAACTAGACATTTGACACCATCGGGCAGCTTAAACTGATTGACAACTTTACCCTGATGGTTAAGTGCAAAAACTTGACCAGCTTGGTTCCCTACCCAGCAACGGTTGGCATCAATGAAAATCCCAAAGGCTGGTGAAGCAGAGTTAAATTTCCAGAGAATAGGCGCATGTTTTGCTGTTGAGGCAGTACTGGTGACTTGGCGTCGTGTCACCGGACGCTTCTGGCGCACACCCATGACAGCGTGTTCATAACCTTTTTTCAGTTTTTCGTTAATCTTTTTAGTCGCTTCCTCTTTCGCCTTGTCAGCAGTGGGGTAAGTTTTGCTCTGAGTCTGTCCTGAGTCACCAATACGACCATAACTTATGGTGAGTTCAGTATCTTTGACTCGGACTTGATAGAACTTGTGAGAGCTTCCATTACCTTCTGAAAGCTCTAAGTATGTCTTTTCTTCAGCCATAACATTTTTTCAACAAACCGAATTTAAATCTTCAGACCATTGGCATCTTGACGATCCTTATTCGGTTCTAACTGCTACAATCGCACTGTGTCGATAAGAAAGCGATCAGTTTATCCCAGCTTAGCTCTGTTAACCTAGCA
The DNA here is from genome assembly GCA_964245695.1 of uncultured bacterium. Lineage (GTDB taxonomy): Bacteria > Cyanobacteriota > Cyanobacteriia > Cyanobacteriales > Nostocaceae > Hassallia. Next base: position 17,493 of record CAXTNZ010000110.1, read on the forward strand.
CTCAAATATAGCGAGCGAAATATTGGGAGGGGTGGTGTACATGCCGGAGGGAGAAGCCTCCACCCTTATAGGGCATCAGGATAGAGTCAACAGCCCCAGTTTTAGCGATGCGATCGCTTACACGCCTTCATAATCATGCATCATTATATTGATAGTGCCTCTACCCGTGCAAATTTTTATGCAACAAATGTATCCCGGTGAAGTTTTCGCCAACACGGCTGATTTTGACATTGGCATTCGCCATCTGATACCGCGATACGATCAAATGCTGGAGGTAATTACTCGTTGTCTGCCTTCCACAAGTCGTCGAATCTTAGAATTAGGCTGCGGTACAGGCGAACTCAGTCTCAAGATACTTGAACGCTGTCCCGATGCTCAAGTGATTGCTTTAGATTATTCACCCCGAATGCGGCAATTTGCCTTCAATAAAATCACCGCATCTGGATATGAACAACGCTGGACTGGTATAGAAGCAGACTTTGGCGAATGGGCAAACAATCCCGAAAAATTTGACATTACCAGAGAATTTGATGCTTGTGTTTCATCTTTGGCAATTCACCATCTCAAAGATGAGATGAAGTTAAAGTTATTTCAAGGTGTTCGCAAAAGCCTCATTCCCAACGGCTGTTTTTGGAATGCAGACCCCATCTTGCCAGAATCACCCGCCATAGCAGAAGTATACAACGCAGCGCGAGAGGAATGGACTGCCCAACAAGGAACTACCCTGGCTGAGATTCGTGCTAAGGTTGGCAATAGAAGCACACAATGTCACTCCAGTCAAGACCAGCTAGCAACTTTAGATGCTCATTTGCAAATGCTGACAACGGCTGGATTTGAGACAGTAGCCGTACCTTGGAAATATTACGGTTTGGCGGTGTTTGGGGGCTGGGTATCTGGTTCGTGAGTCGAGAGTGGTGAAAATTCAAAATTTACCTATTGCCTACTTTCTACGCGATTATCAATGGCTTTGAAGCACAAAGGGAATATTTAGCCAAGAATTTTTTTCCCAAAGATAAATTAAATTTGTATTAATAAAAAAGTAATAAATAGCACAATCACCCTTAACAAGAACTATTATATAAACCCGTTGGGTGTATTTAACGAGGTGTTGCTGATTCACACTCTTGTTTTCGGCTGAAACTAGCCGCATCAACGTTTCCCTTGTGCTTTGATGCAACGCTCCAACATAAAAGTACCCGGTGAGGGTACTGTCAACTCTCAACGGAACTGTTGAAAATGGAAAGTAGAAAATTTCCTTAAGAAGACAAACTAGGGACACACCGTTGGCATTGGTTTTTCTGCTTGCATTTGGAGTTAAAGCCAGTGTTTGCCATGACTTACTTTTAAAAAGGAGAACATCTTGGATGGCTAGAAACAAGAAAAGATCATCAGGGTTTGAATGTGAGCATCAAGTTTATTCTCGATGCCCTATTTGTTGCATCGTCCCGCCGCACATGCTAGAAAAGGTTGCTGTCAATGGCAATCCCGAACAGCGTCAATGGGCTTTTCATACATTAAATGTTTCCGCACAGCTTCGCGGACGTCGGGATGTGGTAGGTGGTATCACATTCGAGCCTCAACCAGGTGAGAAGCGCCGCACCGTCTATGATGCCAAAAATGGCGAACAACTCCCAGGTACGATAGTACGTAGCGAGGGCAGTCCTGCTAGCAGCGACGAAATGGTGAACGAGGCTTACGATGGTGCAGGGGCAACTTATGACTTGTATCATGATGTCTTCGAGCGCAATTCTGTTGATGACAAGGGGCTGCGTTTAGACTCGACTGTGCATTTCGGTAAGAAGTATGACAACGCCTTTTGGAACGGCAGTCAGATGGTTTATGGTGATGGCGACGGACAACTGTTTCAACGCTTCACCAAGTCGATTGATGTGATTGGACATGAGTTAACTCATGGTGTAACTCAGTATGAAGCTGCATTAATATACTTTGGTGAATCAGGCGCACTGAATGAGTCGATGTCTGATGTCTTCGGGATTATGGTAAAACAGAGGGTGAAAAAAGAGACAGCAGAGCAATCAAGTTGGATCATCGGGGAAGGTCTATTTGCACCCAATGTCAAGGGCGTGGGTATCCGCTCAATGAAAGCGCCGGGGACAGCATACGATGACCCAGTGTTGGGTAAAGACCCGCAACCTGCGAACTATAAAGACCTTTACACTGGTATGCAGGATAACGGTGGGGTGCATATTAACTCAGGTATCCCCAACAATGCTTTTTACCTGGCGGCAACGGAGATTGGCGGTTATGCCTGGGAAAAAGCTGGAAAAATCTGGTACATAAGTTTACGCGATCGCCTACGTTCTAAAGCCAATTTTAAACGCGCTGCCAACACAACTATCCAAGTTGCAGGCGAACTCTACGGCAATAATAGCAAGGAACAGAAAGCTGTGCAAAACGCTTGGCAAAAGGTAGGAGTTCTTTAAAGTTATGAATTATTCCTTCTTGAATTTCCAACTCATAATTCAAGAAGGAATAACTGTCTCCGTGTTGTCTTTTATTGCTAAGCTAAGAGATAATACTGTTCCCCTTTTAGTCTTTGTATTTTTCGCGGTGCAGACAACACGACGGAGAGTAAAAAATGCGGATCTCCTTTGAACGTTCAGGCGGCTTTGCGGGAATGACCAGGACAACCACCATTGACACAGCTACTCTCCCGCCGAACGAGGCTGACCAGGTTCCACAACTGGTGAAAGCTGCGGATTTCTTTGAATTACCGCAAACAATCACGTCTGATACACGAGGGATTGATCGCTTTCAATATACGTTGACTGTGGAAGATAACGGTCAGCAACACACAGTCACCGTGGGTGAGTCAGCACTTTCTGGGAACTTAAAATGCCTAATTGAATGGCTGAATAACGCCGCACTGAAAAACTAAAAGAAATTGGGGGAATATGCGTCAAGATATGTCCGGGTTCTTGTTGCAGCTTGTGTGCGGATGAGCGATTTGTTTACCCAGTCGCTTTACAAAAGTTCCCAGGCGGTTCCTTTATAACCGTATTGAAAAATTTCTGGATGCAGAATTTCTGCCAAAATTTCTAAGGAATCTGCTAGGCGCGGTCCTGGACGATTAAAGTAGGAATTGCCATCAGTAATGTACACTCTGCCAGATTGCGTGGCGTGCAATTTTTGCCAATCTGGATTTTGAGTTAACAACTGTGCTTCTTGGCGAGTGCGATTTAAATCAAAGCCGCAGGGCATAAAAATGATTGCATCTGGATTACTGGCGATGAGTGCTTCCCACTGCAAGTGAGGAGAAGGCTGACCGGCAACGCTAAATTGTGTCTGTCCTCCTGCTAAGTTGACTAATTCAGGAATCCAATTTGCAGCAGCCATCAAAGGGTCAGTCCACTCGATACAGGCGACTTTGGGCAGTTCTGTTAAAGAAAGTCCTTGGATTTTTTGCTCGACAATTTTAACACGAGCTTCTAAATTTTCTAGCACCTTTACTGAGTCTACCCCTAAGGCTGTGCCTACGCGCTCAATATCCGTCCAAACGTCCTTGAGAACATTGGGTTGTAAGGAAATAATTTTGGGTGAGCTATTAGTCAGGGTACTAACTGCCTTTTCCACGTCGCTGAGAGTGACAGCACAGACATCACACTGGTCTTGGGTGACAATGTGGGTGGGCTGCAATTGTTCTAAAACATCTGTTTTGATTTGATAGATGCTGAGGGCAGATTGCAACAAATTATTAACTTTGTCGTGAATTTCGCCACTGGGAGCATTGCTGTTCAGCCTTGCTTGAGTGCAAACCGGACGATTTTCGATTTCTTTTGGGTAATCACATTCGTGCGATCGCCCAACAATCATATCAGTTAAACCCAATGCGGCTAAAATCTCCGTTCCACTGGGAATTAGGGAGACAATCCTCACGCTACTATCTGTCATTGCTCCACCTCCTAAACAGTTGCTACTACCTCAATTGTCGCAAAATTAAGCTCGTTGTCTATATTTCTCCAGGAGAATGCACAAATATCAGTGGGGAGATAGAGAGCGATCTTGCAGGGGGGCAGGG
>CAXTNZ010000111.1:0-21452 GCA_964245695.1 uncultured bacterium
GTTTGGCGGTCAATAAAATCTGCCACAGTATATTTAAGGAAATTTAATTTATATTTTTAGACTATAAGTAAAGTTATTCCCCTATTAGTTAATAATTTATAACGGATTTTCATAAGATGCAATATAGTTTGAAAATTTAAGTCATCAAATTCTCTTAAAAGCAGAATATTGTAACATACCTACCTTTTGAATGCCGAGGCTTTGGTAATCAAGTCTAAAAACCCAGAGTGCTGGAAGATTAAAGGATAGCGGTTTTCTACGATTCCTACAACGAAATAAAAGATAAGATGAGAAAAAATTGAGAAAAGAACAAGTTATTTTTGAAACCATAAGAAATTTTTCCTAATTTGGCTAAAGTAATATTATCCTTGCACAAAGAGGATTTAGGCGATTTTCTCTAATGAAACTTACTTTGAGAGCGATAGCATTCGATACAGACACTTGGCAAATTACTCAGTTATTTACAACCTCATTTGGGAAAATATATAATATCTGCAATTTATAACAAGACTTACTATCAGAACTGACCATAAAAAAGCCATTTCTTTGCCGTCATCTGCACGCAAACTGCTTGCATAAGTGTATATACCCGTAGAAGCGCTGTTTTACGGCTGTGTACCCGTTGGGTAGTTCATTTTATGATCTTGCTAGGATTGTAATTGTGATTTCAAACAGCAGCTTTTAAATAAACCCCTATTTTGTAACTATTGTTACTTACATACAAGTAAATATGATATATCTATTTGCCGGAGCCAAGTGTTAAGGATCAGCAAGAATCTGTAAAATCTTCCGGACTCTTCTTAAAGTTTGTGTAAATTACAATCTGGGGTCATGTTGTTTTTGATGTACACAATAAACTATAGCTGTAGAATTTCCAAGCTGATACGAGTAAATGGCAACTTGCTATACTCAAGGCTGGCTGCTGATATAAGTAGATTTGCTGAGGTAGTTTGATCAAGAGCGATCGCCTAAATATAGCAATATTTGTATTGGGCGACAAATAATCTAAATTAATTGATATGTATTAAATATCCGCGAGATATAATGCCGAACGTATTTATATGAATAATCTATCGCCAGTCAATTTATCAAGTTTACAATCAAGATTATAAAGGAAAAATTTATGCTAAAAACCTCTCAATCTGTGAAAACTGCCTCGGTTGAACGTTTGCTCAACCTTTGGGCACAGCGCTACACACTTGACTTATCTTCTCTGACTTTAGAAAATTTATCGTCCTATGATTCGTTGCTGAAAGCATCATCACCAGAGGGTCGAGCCGTCAGCGCGACCAAATTGAAGGATAATGTATTAGATATCAACTGCCATATGGCATGGATACAAACTAAAACCCTCTACTCTTATATTCCTAATATTTTAGATTTGAACGAGGCAAGGCGAATAACTCAATTTGCCTTTCGAGTTTATCGTAAGCTACTAGAAGTTTACCAAAAGCAGTCAGTAAGTATCGCCTCAGCTACAGCAAGAAAAGACGAAAATTCTCTAGCCTCGTTGGGGATACCAGCTATTGAGGAGCTAGCATACGCCCTTGAACCGATATTACTGGTATTTCAAGAGCAACACATCGCATCTAAGGACTGGCGTGCCCTTGGTTTTCTGACCACCCAGCTAAACTTCAGCAACAAGTTAATTCTGAAAAAGCTGACACCTGTTGAGCAAGTACTGCTTGCTCCTTACTTAAAGTTTGTGGAAGAGCAAGTTGCTATGCCGTGGCAGCGAGTCTGTGCTGCGAGTGCAAAATATGACTTAGATTCGCCGGCATTTACCCTTGTAGAGCAAATGTTACCTGCCGCTACGGATATTTCCCAGACTGTTTACCGCCGACTTGAGGAATTGTTGCCCAATCATCGTAGCCGTCGGGGAAAATTGAATGATTCTGGTGTAACACACTCTTGCCTTCGTGACTTGACTATGTTTCAGGCTTATTTATGGCTGTGTTTTTTAGAGAAGAGTATAGCACCAATCGAAGAAGAACTACTTCCTTTATGTGTGATGGTTGTGGAGGGGGTGGAAATTCAATGGGAATTGACAGAAAAATGGTGTCAAGTATTAGCGGATGAAGTTATTAGCCGTGCAAATTCGGAACAGAAGGCTTTGTTGCTGCCTTACACTAACCGAATGCAGGAGGTATTTTTGCAAGAGCGATCGCGTTTGGGTTTTAGAGAGGAATCTGTTGGTAGTGGTGTTTGATTTAAGAAGGTCTCACGCAAAGGCGCTAAGGCGCAAAGGAAGAGGGGAAAGGTGGGAATGCGTTTCTATCTTTCCTCCGGTGTTGCTAGTGGAGATTTAGTAGGAATGAACCACAAAGACGCAAAGGAAGATGATTGTAGGCTGAATTTCATTTTGTTCAACTCAATCTACCATTACTTATTAAGGAAGTTGGGTAAATTTTCCTCTTTGTTCTGTTTTTGATTCCAATCCACTTCTCCAGGTTGCCTTGGTACACTATTCCAGTGTTGCCTTCCTTCTGCTGCTGTATGACAACCTGAACCAAATTTGTCATGATTTAAGCCTAAAAAAACACATTTATCTTTATAACAACCAATCGCACCTGCAATGTGTTTTTCGTATAAAAGGTTATACCTGTGACCTCTGCTATTCATCCAATTATCTACAGCATATGTCATTGGTTTCAACTTAATCCTAGTAAATATATTCTCTGAATATTGCTCATAGCCAAGAAGATTTTCAGCTAAATATTCTTCTTTGTTGAATCCATACTGATATTTCATCTTGTCTGGACAATTTCCCGTATGGGGATTTGTGTGGTCGTAGTACTTGTATTGACTCATATCCTTGGCTCTAGAAACGGCTAGTTCAAACGCCTTTATATCAAAACTAATTGGTTTCTTTTTATATTGATTTCTTAGCTCATTTACATAATAGATTGCGGCTCTAGAATCTTCTACTGAATTTTTATAGTTATACAAAGTTTGATGTGGATTAAGTGCTGATGTTAAAACCATCAATACTAAAAGAACATATCTCCACCATGTATTCTTTTTTAGAATATTTATTCTTTTTCTACGTGCCATAAATTTTTACTTAAGAAATTGTATATCTTATAGGTCAGTCTATTGGGTATCTTTAATAAGAGTGCTTATAATTTAAAACAAAAACTTTTCAATGACTTCAGTAGATTTTCCCAAACACAAAAAAGCCAAAGCTCTCAAACCCTCTAGCCGTCGTCCTGCTAAAGAACTTTGTAGCGAATGCGGACTGTGCGATACATATTACATTCACTATGTCAAGGAAGCCTGCGCTTTTATCAATCAGCAAATAGGCGAACTTGAAGAAGAAACGCACGATCGCTCTCGCAATCTCGACAACCCAGATGAACTTTATTTTGGTGTTCATCAAGACATGATGGCAGCCCGCAAACAGCAGCCCATCGCCGGCGCACAATGGACAGGTATTGTTAGCAGCATTGCCATTGAAATGCTCAATCGCGGCATTGTTGAAGGCGTTGTTTGCGTACAAAACACCAAAGAAGACCGCTTTCAACCGATGCCAATCATCGCCCGAACCGCAGAAGAAATACTAGCAGCGCGAGTAAATAAACCAACACTATCACCTAACCTTTCCGTCTTGGAACAGATAGAAAAATCGGGGATGAAGCGACTGTTAGTAATTGGGGTTGGTTGCCAAATTCAAGCATTACGAGCCGTCGAAAAACAACTTGGGTTAGAAAAGCTTTATGTTTTAGGAACACCTTGTGTTGATAATGTCAACCGTGCCGGACTGCAAAAATTCTTAGAAACCACCAGCCGATCGCCTGATACTGTAGTACACTACGAATTCATGCAAGACTTCCGAGTTCATTTCAAACATGAGGATGGCTCAACAGAAACCGTGCCTTTCTTTGGATTGAAAACCAACAAACTCAAAGATGTTTTTGCTCCCTCCTGTATGAGTTGCTTTGATTACGTCAATTCCCTGGCAGATTTGGTAGTAGGTTATATGGGCGCACCCTTCGGCTGGCAGTGGATTGTAGTCAGAAATGATACAGGCAAACAAATGCTGGATTTAGTGAACGACCAGCTAGAAACCCAGCCGGTGATGTCGCAAGGGAATCGGAAAGAAGCCGTACAACAAAGCATTCCCGCCTACGACAAAGGCGTTACCCTCCCCATGTGGGCGGCAAAATTGATGGGTGTCGTAATTGAAAAAATTGGTCCCAAAGGATTAGAATATGCGCGTTTCTCAATTGATTCTCACTTTACTCGTAACTATTTATACGTAAAACGAAATTATCCAGAGAAGTTAGACGCACATGTTCCGGACTTTGCCAAGCGTATTGTCGGGCAGTATAAATTGCCAGAATAATACTTCTTTGCTGTGAGTAAATTAGAGACGCTTTTCAGTTATTTGTTGGGACACGATAATATCGTGTTCCTATTTTTTATTTGAACAAATCAGAATTTTTATCAATATAAAAACTGGTTAGCATTACAGATATTTTCAGCTTAATAGATTATGCACTGAGTATATAGCAATCTTATGCCCCTACTACAACAGATGTGATTTAAATCAATCGAAACTGCTGTATTTTAAAGAAATAATCAAACTAAGACTTAAAAAGAAATAAAAGTTTAAATTAAATTTTTTTAATATTGCTTCTTAAAATATAGTTAACACTGTGATTAACTGAGCTTAACTTTATCAGTATATTCTTTGGTTGCATTAACTTAGTTGAGTAGTTGTGATCACAAAACTTTTTTAGGCAAAAAATTGAAAAATTTTACATGTTTTAACCATGCTCAAGAGTCAGGTTAGGCATGAAAACGCCAGAAATATTTCTTTTGTAGAAATTTATAGCACAGCCTAAAAATTTCACAACATCTACTAATTTTTAAACCCAAATAAAAGAATTATCACAGAAACTATGGCTTTCTCACGAAGACAATTTTTTACTATTGCGGGTGCAACAGCTGCAACTCTTGTTGTTGGAGATACTTTAAAAGCTGTTTATGCTAAAGCAGCTCAAGGAAAATCGCTCACAGGTTCAGGCTATGGTTCGCTCATCCCAGATCCTGATGGCTTGTTAGATTTACCAAGCGGATTTAAATACCGAGCATTTTCGCGAACAGGCGATATCATGGGTGACGGCAACCCAGTGCCTGGTGGTCATGATGGCATGGCTACTTTCGCTGGACCAAATCGCTCCGTTATCTTAGTTCGCAACCACGAACTCAGCCCAAACTCCTCAACGCAAGTCCTTGGACAAAAGTATGACGAGCTTTGTAAGGGTGGCACAAGTACATTAATCGTTAGCCCAAAGCGTGAACTGATTAGAGATTACGCTTCACTAGCGGGAACTTACCGTAACTGTGCTGGTGGTCTAACTCCTTGGGGTTCATGGATTAGTTGTGAAGAAAACACCTCCACTCCAGAGACAACTCCTGAGACAATACAACAGCCAGCAAATTCTGGTATCTTCGTACCCAATCCAAACAGAGTTTCTAAGCGACACGGTTATAACTTTGAAGTTCCAGCACTCCGCAAGCCCAAAAAGGGTACTGTTGACCCGGTACCTTTGGTAGAAATGGGTCGGTTCAACCATGAAGCTGTTGCCATAGACCCCAGAACAGGAATTGTCTATGAGACAGAAGACTCTGGAGATAGCCTTTTTTATCGCTTCATCCCTAATAAACCAGGCAAGTTAGAGGCAGGTGGTATCCTTGAGGCTCTGAAAATTAAGGATATGCCTCAAGCCATCACCAAGACTAATTTCCCTGTAAATGAACCAAAGGAAGTAGAGTGGGTTCGCATTGAAGATTACGATCCTGAACTAGATACAGTGCGGAAAGAAGGTTTTGAGAAAGGAGCCGCACAATTTGCTCGTGGTGAAGGAATATGGTATGGCAACGGAGAGTTTTACTTTTGTTGTACAAGTGGGGGTGCTAACAGTGGGGGTCAGGTTTGGCGTTACATTCCTGGCAGAAATGCCAGAGAAGGTGGCACTATTGAACTATTTGTCGAGCCAAACGATAGAACCATACTAGATATGCCTGATAACATAGTCGTCGCTCCCTTTGGCGACCTCTTTCTTTGTGAAGATGGCAGCGACGAGCAGTTCGTTGTCGGGGTTACTCCTGGTGGGGAACTGTACCAATTTGCTCGTAACGCTCTTAACGATAACGAGTTCGCTGGTGCTTGTTTTTCTCCAGATGGTCAGACAATGTTCGTGAATATCCAAACCCCTGGAATCACTTTTGCTATCTGGGGACCTTGGAATAAGGCTTAATATTTACCAGGTAAAAAATACCTCACGCAAAGGCGCAAAGGCGCAAAGAGTTTCTTCCTTTGCGTCTTTGCGACTTTGCGTGAGATTCTCATAAACCATTCACAACCCGCGAGATACCGTCTTTGATAAGGAAAGCTCCGAAGTTAATCAGCAATCCAACTCGCTTATCAGCAAGGCGCAGGTAGGTTAATAGCTGCTTTTTGTGTACTGGATGAACAGCTTCCACTGATTTGAGTTCGACAATTACCTTATTTTCAACAATCAAGTCAGCCCGGAAGCCTACCTCCAGATGTACACCTTCATAAACCACGGGTATGGGTTGGTCAGCTTCTACCCGCAATCCTCTTCTACGTAACTCGTATTCCAAAACCGCCTGATATACCGATTCCAGTAACCCCGGTCCCAGAGTCGTGTGAATCTTGTACGCAGTGTCAACAATTTCTTTCGCAACCTCATTTTCATTCATCTTTCTTTGCGCCTTTGCGCCTTTGCGTGACCCTACTCTTCAGCACTCCCCACCGCTTCGATCGCTGCCTCTAACGCGATCGCCACATGCGTCCAATGAGTCCCCCCTTGGCAATAAACCACATACGGCTCCCGCAAAGGACCATCGGCGGAAAACTCCGAAGTACTACCCTCAATAAACGTTCCTCCAGCCATCACTACCTGGCTCTCGTACCCCGGCATTTCATCCGGAACGGGGTCGAGGTAGGAACCGATGGGAGAATGCTGTTGGATGGCTTTACAGAAGGCAATCAGCTTTTTCGCGGAACCGAGTTTAATTGATTGAATCACATCGCGGCGCGGCGCAAAAGGTGCGGGATTCACTGGATAACCGAGTTTATCAAACACATAACCAGTAAGATGAGTTCCTTTCATCGCCTCTCCTACCATTTGTGGAGCGAGAAATAAGCCTTGGAAGAGGATGCGGTTTTGGTCGAAAGTCGCACCGCCATAACTACCAATTCCTGGTGCGGTAAGGCGACACGCGGCAGCTTCTACTAAGTCGGCGCGACCGGCAACGTATCCGCCAGCGTTGACAATCGTACCACCAGGATTTTTAATTAATGACCCTGCCATCAAATCAGCACCTACGGCTGTGGGTTCTTTGGTTTCGATAAATTCGCCGTAGCAGTTATCTACAAAACAAATGGTGTTAGGATTTTGCTGTTTGACTATGTGGATAATTTTTTCAATCTCAGCAATTGATAAACTTGGACGCCAGGAATAGCCACAAGAACGTTGAATTAATACTAAGCGAGTATTTTTTTCTACCCCTTGGCTTAAAGCTTGCCAATCGATTGTTCCTTCAGGGGTTAGATTCAATTCTCGGTAATTTATGCCAAAATCAAGAAGTGAACCTTGATTTTCACTACGTAAACCAATGACTTCTTCGAGAGTATCATAGGGTGCCCCCACTACAGCAAGCATTTCATCTCCAGGACGGAGGACACCATATAAAGCACAAGCGATCGCATGGGTTCCGGATACAAACTGCACCCGCACCACGGACGCCTCAGCACCCATTACATCCGCAAAAACTTTATCTAAAGTTTCTCGTCCTAAATCATCATGACCATAACCACTTACACCAGCAAAATGGTGTGCCCCTACACGGCGATCGCGAAATGCATCCAGCACTCGTTTCAGATTATGCTTGACCTGAGCGTCAATTCCAGAAAAAATCTGTAATAGTGCCTGTTCTGCTTCTTGCAGCACCTCAAAGCTGTTCATCAGTTCCTCTTAAAAAAAAATACACATGCGGATCTTTCGATCTCGCGGTTCCTTACGCTCAAAAATTCCTACTCAGGTGATTACTGCATGACAATTGCTGCCTCAACTAAACCTCAAATCAACTGGGTAAACACCCTCTTTTTCCTTGCTCTGCACATCGGAGCTTTATTTGCACTGCTTCCAAGTAACTTTAGCTGGAAAGCAGTTGGTGTCGCTTTATTTCTTTACTGGGTGACTGGTGGCTTAGGTATTACTCTCGGATTTCACCGTCTTGTGACTCACCGCAGTTTTCAAACTCCCAAGTGGCTAGAATATATTCTCGTATTTTGCGGGACACTCGCTTGTCAAGGTGGACCCATCGAGTGGATCGGTACACACAGGATACACCATTTACACTCTGACCAAAAAGCCGATCCGCATGATTCCAACAAAGGCTTTTGGTGGAGTCATATGGGTTGGCTAATTTATCAATCCCCCGCTCATGCGGAAGCTCATCGCTTTACTAAAGACCTCAACGACGACCCAGTTTATCAGTTTTTACAAAAATATTTTATTCTCATCCAATTTGGGCTGGGTGGACTGCTTTTGTTAATCGGTGGTTGGTCGTTTGTCGTTTGGGGAGTTTTTGCTCGCATTGTCTGGGTTTACCACTGCACTTGGTTGGTAAACAGCGCTACGCACAAATTTGGCTATCGCACGCACGATTCTGGCGATCGCTCAACGAATTGCTGGTGGGTAGCTCTTTTAGTATTTGGCGAAGGTTGGCACAATAACCACCACGCTTATCAATACTCGGCTCGTCACGGGCTGCAATGGTGGGAAATCGATTTAACATGGATGACAATTCAACTGCTGCAAGCACTTGGTCTAGCTACGAATGTAAAGCTGGCACCAGGAAAGTAGCAAGTCAGTCATTAGTTAAGGATTAATAGTCAATAAACTCTTGACTTTTGACACTTGACTAATGACTAATAATAAAAGACTTTCACCAATATAGATTCGTAAATACCGAAAAAGCGGACAAAAGCTATTTACTGGTGCGTTATGCTCAGTTAGGTTGCTATAATCCAAAGCGATTATGTAATGTTACGAAATGCAATCAGTCTGTAGAGAGGCGAAAACTCGCGTCTTTAGTTCGGTAGTGTGAGGTTTGTTGTCTATCAGGTATTCATGACTACATCAACAATCAGCGGCAAACAAGAAGCTTGTGACTTAGGTAATTCCGACCTGAAGCTTAAAGATATTATCAAAACCCTGCCACGAGAATGTTTTGTGCAGGATCGTCGCAAAGCTTGGACAACAGCAATAATCAGTGTCTTTATGGTAAGCCTTGGCTACTTAAGCCTGATATTCTCTCCTTGGTTTCTCTTACCCGTAGCGTGGCTTTTCACAGGAACCGCGTTGACGGGTTTTTTTGTGATCGGACATGATTGTGGTCATCGTTCATTTGCCAAACGTCGTTGGGTAAATGATGTGGTAGGGCATTTATTTATGATGCCGTTGATTTATCCGTTCCACAGTTGGCGTATAAAGCATAATTATCATCACACTCATACCAATAAGCTAGACGAAGACAACGCTTGGCATCCCATCAGAACAGAAGTGTTTGAAGGTTGGGATAAAAACCGACAGTCAGCATTTGAGGTGTTTATCACTAAACGCCTGTGGTGGGTAGGTTCAGTAGGACATTGGGCGGTTGTACACTTTGATTGGCGCAATTTTAAAACAAAAGATCAATCAAGTGTTAAACTTTCTGTGGCTGTAGTGGTGCTTTTTGCTGCGATCGCCTTCCCGACTCTCATCGCTACAACTGGTATTTGGGGTTTTGTCAAATTTTGGCTGATACCCTGGCTGGTCTACCATTTCTGGATGAGTACCTTTACTATTGTTCACCATACCGCTTCAGATGTTCCTTTTGTGGAAGCTTCTAAGTGGAATGCTGGAATAGCGCAGTTATTTGGCTCAATTCACTGCGATTACCCACGCTGGGTAGAATTCCTTTGCCACGATATTAATGTTCACGTCCCCCATCACATTTCTACTGCTATTCCCTCTTATAATTTGCGGATGGCTTATCGCAGTATCCAAGAAAATTGGGGCACGTATCTACATGATGAATGTCGGTTTTCTTGGTCTTTAATGAAGCAAATTACAGACCAATGCCAACTTTACACAACCGATAGTGGCTATAAGTCTTTTAACGACTATTACGCAGGACGATAAAAAACGCTGAAGTGTCAAGATAAAGCATGAAACTCAGTCTAGATTTTCATCCTTTATCCTTCATCCTTTCTTTCAAATAGATTCTGGCAATCATCCATATACGCAAAGTGTTAAAGACATTGCCAGATAGATTCATCCTGCAAACAAACAGAAATTGAAAGATACCTCAAACAGTTCGTTGTAGAGGTTAAATTTCATGCGTTCAAAAAATGTCCGGTTCATTTCCTACAACAGAATCAAGTGCAATTAGATACCATTAAATTAGATAATTCTCATAACTCAAATGAGGATACAACCAACCTGCCCTTCACCCTTGGTGATTTGAAAGCTGCAATACCCGCTGAATGTTTTCAGCCTAATGTCGGCAAATCGCTATATTATTTTTTTCAAGACATCTTGATTATTGGGCTGCTTTATGCAGTCGCTCATTACCTCGACTCTTGGTATTTCTTTCCGATTTTCTGGGTAATGCAAGGAACGATGTTTTGGGCTTTGTTTGTAGTTGGACATGACTGCGGACACCAATCTTTTTCTAAGAAGAAATGGTTGAATGATTTGATTGGTCATCTTTCGCACACAGCGATACTCGTTCCTTATCATGGTTGGCGAATTAGCCATAGAACTCACCACTTAAATACTGCCAGTCTCGAAAATGATGAAAGCTGGTATCCTGTGAGTCAATCGCAGTACAAAGAGATGCCTTGGGATCAAAAAATAGGTCGATATTATGTGTTTTTATTGGCTTATCCGGTGTATTTATTTAAGCGGAGTCCTAATAAAGAAGGTTCCCACTTTCACCCCAACAGCCCACTTTTTAAACCTTCAGAAAAATGGGATGTCATCACCAGCAGTATCTGGTTGATATGCATGGTGAGTTTGCTAGCTTTAGGAACTTACCAATGGGGTTGGATGTGGTTGTTAAAATACTATGCTGTACCCTATCTTGTGTTTATCATGTGGCTCGATTTGGTGACATTTTTGCACCACACCGAAGCTGACATTCCCTGGTATCGTGGGGAGAATTGGACTTTTTTGAAAGGTGCTATTTCTACCGTTGACCGCGATTATGGTTTTATTAACCATATCCATCATGATATCGGTACTCATGTAGCTCACCACATTTTCTTGAATATGCCTCACTACAATTTGAAAAAGGCTACTGAGGCTATTAAACCAATTTTGGGTGACTACTACCGCAAAACTGAAGAGCCAATTTGGAAATCAGTATGGCGCTCATCTATTAGTTGTCATTTTGTCCCGGATACTGGAGATAAGGTTTACTATACATCCAATAAGAAATTAGCGAAAAGCTAATACGATGCGGGGATTTTTAACCGCAGATGAACGCAGATGAACGCGGATATTTGTGTTTTATATCCGCGTGTATTCTAAAGTAGGGTGCGCCATTCGCAGTGTAACGCACCATAATAAAACGGTGCGTTACGGCGCAAAAACCCTCAAAACTGCTCAGATTTTCTTACAAAGAATGCCCAAGAGCGCACCCTACTTTTAACTAATACGATTTTGAATTAGTAGAGACGTGAAATTTCGCGTCTCTTTTATTATCGACATCTACTGCAAACGCATGAGTCCCGCCGAGGTCTGTTGGAAGCCGCATTGTTGGTAAAAGTCACGCAGGTGCGGCTCGAAATCCACATGCAGCCATGCAATACCGCAATCGTGCGCTACCACGGCATGTCTTACAAGCTGCTGACCGATACCACGGCGACGAACAGTGGGATAAACAGTGGTATCCAGGACAAAAGCATGGATACCGCCATCCCAGGCGAGATTGATGAAACCAATCAAATGTTCCCCATGATATGCACAGACGAACGCCAAACTTTGATTCAGGATAGGATAAAAGTCATGCCAAGTGTAATCTGACCAAGCAGCGGCAAACAGCGCATTAACTTCATCATTTGTCACTGAAGGACTGATGCGATAAATAATATCGGGCGAATTGCCGCGGGGGGAACTGGGGAGAGCGGTGAAGCCAAGACTAGACTTTCTCAAAGCTATCGCTCTTAATCTTAACGCTATTAGACTAACTACTAACCACTAACTAATAACTAAAACCGTCCATTTCCCTGCACAATATGCTTAACGGTGGTCAAGGTTTCTAAACTAATCAATCCGCGTCGATGACCTTTTTGATTAGACATTCCTAAAAATACTGAATCTCCCCGCGAGGGATTGCGAGAAAAGCGCGGGGAAGCGTTGATGTAGGTAGAAGCGCTGTTAACTCCTAAAGCAAATTGCCGACTTTCCTGATAAGATTCGGTAACAATACAATCAGCGTGACCGCTGCTGTATTGATTAATCCAGGCGATCGCTACTTCTAAACTATCCACCAATTTAAATGCGACTGTTTTAGTTAAATAAGCACTTCCCCACTCAGTATCTTTAGCTAACTGCAACTGCGGAAAGGCTTCTACAAGTTCGGCATCTGCTTTAATTTCAAAGCCTTTTTCTTTTAAGCTGTTCCATAGAACCGCTAAAGACGAGGGTAAGGCTTGGCGATGAATTAATACTTTTTCAATGGCGTTCACTCGGTCTGGTTCGCTTTGATAGCTGTCTAGAATCACCCAGCGCACCATTTCCAAGCTGCTATTTAGCGACCAATAAAGGTAACAGTTACCGATACCAGATTTTAACACTGGGGCGGTTGACTGACGCACTACCTGCTGTACTAAGCTAGAACGTCCATAGGGAATTACTAAATTCAGGTATTGGTCTTGGGTGACTAAATCCCGAATCGAAGCACCATGTTCTGCGGTTACGAGTTCTAAACAACCTGGTGGTAAGCCTACTTCCGCGATCGCACTCTCTAGTGCTAGCGCGATCGCGGCGTTAGAGTGACTAGCTTCAGTCCCGCCTTTGAGAATGATACTGTTGCCTGTTTTGATGCATAAACCCGCTGCGATCGCTCCTAAATCAGGAAACGCCTCATAAATAAATGCAATCACTCCCAAGGGCATTAACTGCGAGTAAGTTTGGGAGTCTTCCAGTTGATAGTCAGCATTCCTCACCCGTCGCAGCGGATCAGATAATTCCCCTAACCTTTGGAGAATCTCCACTGTCGTCTCCAGGCGTTGTGGAGTCAGCTTCAGCCAATCCAAAATTAACTCTGGTACCGCCATTTCCCGACTTGCTTCTAGATCCAAGGTATTTGCCTCTAGAATGTCGTCAAATGAGCGATTGAGCGCCTGTGCCATCGCCAACACAGCGCGACTGCGGTCTGCTCCCTTTGTGATCCCCAACTTTAGGGAAGCTAGGTAAGCGCGAAGGGCGCTCTTCATTGGTTCGGGGTGATCATCAAAAGCTTCAACTGTCATTGAGTTAACGTCTGTAGGTTAGCCAGACCATCAGTGCGGGTAAGATAGCCAAAAACACCGCCAGCATTGCCCAAGGAATAATGCTGGAACCATTTGGCAAGTTCAGTGCTAGTGGCAGCCATATAATCACTAGCACGAAAATGATGCTAAGCGCTATCGGCAGATAGCTTTCTCCAAACCGAGGATGGACAACATGCCAACTAGAACCCGTCCAACGCCAAGCTCTCTTGTAGGGATAGGTGGTGGAAAGTTGCTCTAGCACATGACCATTATCTTGTACCACAAAGATTTGCTGACAGCGATCGCAACCAAATGCTTCTGTTAGCGTAATCGGAATTAACCGCCCCCGACGACGACAAGGACACGGATATTCACTGTTAAAGTCTATTTTTTCGGCTTTTTGAGATTGCACAACCGATGCGAGTAACTTGAGCGTGTTTATCAAAAGCTGCTATAATAGCATCCCAGGTAAATGCTTTTGGGGCTGGCTACCCTCTTGAGAACTTTTTTATATTAGCGGTTTGTCAGCTAACAATCTTCATTGCTTGAGAACAAGGAATTTCTAAACATCAAATTGTTTGTCTTACTCTTTCCCCTATATACATTTTCCCTAATTTCCGTCCTAAAACACTACTTGCACCTGATAACGCTGCTATTTAACCACTCACCTTTCATCAAGTTTAGTACACCGTACACAAAACTACTGGCAAACACCTATAAATATTTCTGTTTAGCTAATTTTCCCTTTATGTAGCATAGCCTTGCTTTGCTTTGCCCCTATTAAAAGGCGTTTGAGCAGATTCCTACCCTTTTTGACCTAATCCTACAAATACATTAATAATGTGTTTGATTTTTTTCCTAAGCGGGTTACGCGATTTTAACGGGCGACATTCACCTTGGCAAGGTGACAACTCTCTTGATTTGGCGCTGTTCTCCGGCGTTCTCGCCAACTAACCATTCATTTTACACCCAATCGATATTTGCAGACAATCCTTCTTAATCAGCTGGTCGGCAGGAAAAAACTAGATAACATCTATAAATAAATCTTAATAAATTTTAATATTAAACAATGCTTTATTTATCAAACAGTAGTTTTAGTCAAAATAAACTGTAAATTAGGGCATCAACTGCATCCAAAGGTTGGGCTGCTTCAATGCGATCGCCATTTAACATCAATTCGACTTGACAGGATAAAGAGGACAAAAGGCAGGGAAGACAAGAAAACACGGAAATGCGGAATTTGCTGGCAGTAGCGATAAATACGTGCTTGTCAAAAGCAATAAAAGTCCCTTTGTTGGAGACCTACTTTATTGGAGTTCAAGATTAGGTAGATACCCTGAATTACCTAATAGACACTTAATATTATTTTAACAACAACCGAAATATTTTGAGGCAATAACTTCATTAAAAATTCATAATCTTTATAAAAAATACAATCAATATCAAAATCTTTTGTAACTTTATTTAGTAGAATTAAGACTGATAAACCGCTATCGTGCCTATAAAGGTGCTCTAGTTAAGATGTAAATTACTCTTGCACATCATGGTTACAGTAACAGACTCTAAAAACTGGCTGCAAGAAAGCCGTTATAGTAGTCGGGGAAGTATTTACTTGTTCGCTCCGATGGTCAACTTCAACGTCATGGCTGAAGTTGGCGATGTTCCACCCTGATGTGCTGGTAATTAGTTGGAAATAATACGAGAAATTCAATTACTAAAACTAAATTACATATTGATAGGAGTGAAGATATATCACCCTTCGTTTTTGGCAGATGAAACGAATGTAATTTAGTCAAAGTGTATGATGATTGTATTTTTATGGACAAACCAATAAAATACTCTATCAAACCATTAATTTAGCCGCAGTGTAGTTTGATAGTTGATTCATTGATTTAACAATGTGATTGTATTAGGTTGTTCATTCGTTCAGAATACAAAAATTGATACATCGTATTTCCAACAGATGTGAATATTAAAGCTTGTACAGTAATTATACTTGGGTTGTGAAACTCAATAAAACCTACTGACTGTAGTCATACTAATACCTTGAGAAGGTGACGTAGACAGAGGTTTAATATTCATTACTCATTTGGATTGCTGTCATAAAACTGTAAGGTGCTTAAGCAAAAAGAGCATCTTTCGCACCGCTAGTTCTAGTAATTGAATAATACTTGCATATAATAGCTTCTCAAGTTATGGCTACCCTCTGGTTTGCCAAAAAATTGAGAAACTAATAGCCATCTAAAATGTTTTCATTAATCTGCAATACTCAAGTGCAGATTATATAGATGTTGGTGGCAAAAGTATACTGCCAAATACTCTTTTACGAATATGACAAATATTGTTCAACCCTCAAAACAATAATTTAGTTGAGAGTGAGACAGCCATGAATAACCAGCAAGATTTTTCAAATTGTCAAATAAATTTTACTTAACTAAATAATCAAAGTATCCTCACCGGAAATATAGGTACTTGGTTGTTCAAAACTTCACCATTTTGTAAATACTTTCAGAAATCATTTATCAGGAGATGATAGAGCTATGACTAGCAAAAAATCAGCTTCAAAAATCCAACGTATTGAAGAAGCTATCTTAACGAATTTATTAAGAGGTATACCTACAAAATTCTTGGGTAGCAAATTACGGACTCTGCTATATCGTAGGATTTTCACTGGTATAGGTAAATCAGTTTATATTCAATATGGTGTTGAATTTATTAACACTTATTGTATTCAAATTGGCAATTATGTACAGATTCAACGAGGTACTAATATCGATGCCAGCGGACACCAAAACAACAAAATTTATTTAGCAGATGAAGTTAGCCTTAACTATGGTGTTGATATCAAAGCATTAAAAAATACATCTATCTACATTGATGAAGGTACATTCATCGGTCCCTACGTTTGTATTGCAGGTCCTGGCAACATCAAAATTGGTAAATCCTGTTTAATTGCAGCGCACGCAGGCATATTTGCTAATAACCATATTTACTCAGATCCCACTCAAATTATCGGCTCTCAAGGAGTGACTCGCAAGGGAATTGTAATTGAAGATGACTGTTGGCTAGGCTCTGGAGTCAAAGTATTAGATGGAGTCACCATCGGTAAGGGTAGTGTCATTGGTGCAAATTCTGTTGTTACCAAAGATATTCCTCCTTTCTCAATTGCTGTAGGTGTGCCTGCAAGAGTCATCAAAAGGCGTGATAGTACAAAATCTTCTCTGTCAGTTTCAAACATCATAGGAGATTAAGCAAATGACTCAATTATCAGAAAAATCTTCGGAAAAGAAACTGCATCTTCGCTACTTAGATGGCTTACGTGGAATTGCAGCTTTGTATGTGGTACTTGTCCATGTAGAACCATCAGTGGGAGAGCAATTACCTGCATTGTTAGAACTCTTTACGAAAACGCTGAAATATGGTCGCGTTAGTGTTGTAATTTTCATCGCACTTTCTGGCTATGTTTTGATGTTGCCGATAGTCCGCTCTAATGGTTATGTTTCAGGAGGTTTGGTTGGTTATATTAAGCGGCGAGCGCGGCGAATTTTGCCACCTTTTTATGCTGCTCTTTTTTTCTGCCTGTTTTTAGCGGGAGCAATATTTGCACTAGAGAAATTCACCGATTTTCAGTGGAATGAAATAGCTGGTAAGGGTCCATTTCATACAGACTTTTCCTTTATTGATGTTTTGACTCACCTGCTACTAATTCACAATCTCGGTTCCGACACATATATATCCATTAATCCACCAATGTGGACTGTGGCTACTGAGTGGCAGTTATACTTTTTCCTTCCATTCTTATTGCTACCTATTTGGCGGCGTTTCGGACTGACCTGGGCTGTCATCACCGCCTTTTTAATTGGAATAGCACCCTTATATCTCCTGAATAAATTGTTTGAACAAGCCAGTCCTTGGTTTCTCGGCATATTTGCCTTGGGAAGCGCAGCCGCAGATATTGGATTCTCTCAAAAACCCAAGTTAATCGCAATAAGGAAATCGTTACCGTGGGGTGCGCTTGCCATTGTATTTACTTGTGTTGCTTTTTTAACTGAGTGGAGAAGACTGGGATTAGATATATGGATTAATGAGAGTTTTTTTGGTCTTGCGGCTGCTTGTCTATTTATTTACTGCACTGAGTTTTTGATTAGTGGCAAAAAGCCACCTCTAATTCTGCGGCTGTTCGAGCATCCTTGGGCGATCGCACTGGGGACATTTTCTTACAGTCTGTATCTCATTCACGGACCAGTGTTAGTCCTCGTGCGTTACTTCCTTTTTCATCTACAAATGTCTCCAACGATGTTTGCGGTGATATCTTACGTGGCGGGTGTGGCAATTTCGGTACTAGTCGCCTATCTGTTTTACTTAGCTTTTGAGCGACCATTCATGTCTGGTTCCTTAAAAAAACGCAAAATAAAAGATGCAGTGAGTTGATATAAAACTATGGCGTAACCTAACTTTTAGAAGGTTGTAATTATGGTTAAATCAGAGGTGCAGAAAAATACTTCCTCTACAGCACCTGTCCTCGGCTTGCTAGATTTCTGTAAAGGTTTGGCAATTATTTGGATAGTTCTCATTCACTGGAGACCAGAATGGTTTGCTTGGCTGGTAATGCCTTGATATATCAGGGCTTTTGGGGGTGGGTTTTTGCTGATTTTGTGATTATTGTGGGTATTATTCTGTGGTTTGTCAACCTTGGCTCACTTCTCCAGAAAAAGTTACCTGTCCTTTTTTCCAAAATGAGTCAGTTGGGTGTCTGGTCTTATTACATTTTTTTGACTCACTACCTCTTGGTTTTTATCACGCAGAAGATGGATGAGAGCTTGATTCCTTTGGTGAATAACTCATCGATTGGGATTAAAGTTGTGCGGGTTTCTCTTTTTGGAGCGATCATAATCGGAACCTGGATTGCTTCCCGAATATTAGAACGGTTTGATAGGTCGCAATTTTCAGATTTGATAATCAAACAAACCTTTGCAATTTTGAAGTGATGAAGCGGAGGATGATTTGAACACAACAGTTTTGCAAAGAGAGTGGTTTTTCAATATCAAAGCAGACATATTGGCAGGTACCTTAGTCGCGATCTTCACTCATTCCGGAAGCGATCGCCTTTTCCATCATTGCAGGTGTCGATCCCAAAGTTGGGCTGTACGTCTCGATCAGAGATTTCCGAAATGGCTAAAAGCCTTGAAACCCTTGCGATCGGTCTACTTTTTTCAAAAGCGGGTAACGCGATTCGAACGCGCGACATTCACCTTGGCAAGGTGACGCTCTACCACTGAGCTATACCCGCAACTTTCATACAAATACTATAATTTCACATCCATAGCAGTTTGTCAACCCCTTAATTAGTCATTGGTCATAAGCACAACAAATAAACGACTTTTGACCAATGACTGTTAACGCGCCTAGCCGTGTTCTTGTGACTCAGCAGCAAATTCGCCTAAACTTGCACTTTTAAAAGAGGCAGGCAAAGACTGAGAATTGCGATATGGCTCTGCAAGGTTAGAGCGCAAATTCCGCATGAGGCTACCCATTTCCAAGGCACTCATAGCGTATTCCCAGCCCAGATTACTTTTGATACCTGCCCTTTCTAAGGCTTGTTGCATCGTGTCCGTTGTCAAAACGCCAAAAACCACCGGAACGCCAGTTTGAAACGCTGCGGCGGCAATGCCTTTGGCTACTTCAGAGGATACGAAATCAAAATGAGGCGTTTGCCCTCGGATGACAGCACCCAGACAAATTACGGCATCATATCTTTGGGACATTGCCAGTTGGCGAGCCACCACGGGCACTTCAAAACTGCCGGGTACCCAAACGTAATCCACCTGAGTTCCTTGAGGATTGACATCCACGCCGTGGCGTTTCAAGCAATCTTGACACCCTTCTAGCAGCTTACTGGTAACGAGGTCATTGAATCGACCAATAACCACTGCAAACCGCAAAGGTTCTGTCTGAGTAAAAGTTCCCTCGAAAACTGCCATAACTGCCTCTTAATCAATCAACTATACATATCAGCCAATATACATTTCTTATCTAAAAGTAGAGGAGCAGGAAAGACTTAGAGATTAGGAGATGGAGAGGTGGGGGTTTCATTCGTGAGATGAGGGAGAAATTCCACGTTGTCTCCTTATCTCCTTGTCCCCTTGTCTCCTTATCTCCCTGTCCCTTTGTCTTGCTCTGCTCCGCAAATCTTTATACTATTTGCTAGCGTAGACTAGCAGTCGCCTATACCACAAAAAAGTTTAATAGACCAACTAAAAACACTAAAGCAAACCAGACTCCAGAACCGATCCAAAGTAGCTTTTTAGACTCACCCCAATTTTGCGGAGTGGCATAAGCTACTGGAACGCCAACAACCATGACAAACGACAATGCAACCAGCGCGACCAATGCAGATTGGAATATAATCGTCATTTTTCCTTCTCCCAAAACAGCTAAATACTAAAGATAGAATATCTTAAAGGGCAACACTTAAGGTCTTTCCCCACTTGTAAGCTAGCAGAAATTGAAACCATTTAGTCATTAGTCCTTTGTCCAAAGATTGATCCTTGACTATTGACTCTTGACTAGTGACTATGGACTCTTAACTATGGATTTAATTCTTTGCCACACAACAGCGGATTTTGATGCACTAGGCGCGGCGGTAGGGCTAACGCGCTTGCTACCGGGTAGCTTGATTGTGCTGACTGGCGGATCTCATCCAGCTGTAAGAGATTTTTTGGCGTTGCATCGGGATGAATATCCGTTGATTGAAAGGCGTTCGGTCAATCCTGAAGACATTCGCACCCTCGCTGTGGTGGATGCACAACAGCGCGATCGCCTGGGTAAAGCTGCCCAATGGTTAGATTTACCGCACATTAAAGAAATTATAGTTTATGACCATCACATCGCACAAGAATCGAATATTCCCGCCACGCGATCATATATTTCTCAAGTCGGAGCCGCTACAACTTTAGTAGTGGAACAGTTGCAACAGCAGCAAATTTTACTCACTTCCGCAGAAGCAACTGTGATGGCTTTGGGTATCCATGTTGATACTGGCTCTCTGACTTTTGACTCTAGCACAGAGCGAGATGCCCTAGCCTTGGCAACTTTGATGCAACAAGGTGCTAGCTTGTCGGTAATTCGCGAGTACTTAGACCCAGGTTTGTCTCTTCAATTGCAGCAACTATTAACCAACGCTCTTGAAAAATTACAATATATATGCATATGGGGATATACGATCGCCTGGGTTATTCTGAAAACAGATAAATTTGTGCCTGGATTATCAAGTCTCGCCTCGCAGCTAATGACATTAACCGAAATTGATGCTTTACTGCTGGCGAATGAATATCCTTTCTCTGAAGGCGAATCTAGGTTAACGGTAATTGGGCGATCGCAAATCAGGAGTGTCAATCTCCACGAATTATTTGAACCACTAGGCGGTGGCGGACATTCTCAAGCCACATCGGTGAACTTGCGCGGAGTAGATCCACAAGCAATATTAAACCAACTCCTTGACGGCATAAAAGCCACTATTCCCCATCCTCCCACTGCGAGAGACTTAATGTCCTCTCCAGTCCGCACCATCCGTCCAGAAACCACAACCCTTGAAGCGCAGCGCATTTTGTTGCGCTACGGACATTCTGGTTTATCTGTAGTCGATGCTGAAGGACAACTAGTAGGTATTATTTCCCGGCGGGATTTGGATATCGCTTTGCACCACGGCTTCAGTCATGCGCCAGTTAAGGGCTACATGACAACTAACCTCAAGACAATTACACCAGATACGACACTCCCCGAAATCGAGGCGCTAATGGTGACTTACGATATTGGGCGCTTACCGGTGTTGGAGAATAAGCAGTTATTGGGAATTGTCACCCGCACTGACGTACTGCGAGAATTACATCAA
>CAXTNZ010000112.1:0-21426 GCA_964245695.1 uncultured bacterium
ACAGAAGGTGGGCTTGAAGGCACATAGTTTATTTTCTGTCAATGCGTAAGTCCTAGTTACTTTAAAGGCTGTACGTCAATTTTTGGCATTAGGGTTTAGTTTAGAACAGATAGCACAAGGCTTAAGCCTAAGTCTTGAGGAAGTAAGACAAATGGCACAACAACAGTCTTCAAACGGGCAAGGCAATACTTGAAATCCTAATTTGACAACAAGCCTCAAGAGGAAATACAAGCGATGTTTGGTTTAAATGATTTAAAGCAAACAAGGTTTTACCAGGAAGGTTTCACTGAAGGCAAGGAAGAAGGTATAGAACAAGGCAAGCAAGAAGGTGTGCGTTTACAAAAGTTAAAAATAGCGCCTTTGTTGTTGAGATTGGGTTTGAGTGTGGAACAAGTCCCACAAGAGTTAGGCTTGAGTGTTGAAGTAACGCAAGCAGCGCCATAACAGCATTCTCGTCACACCGCCAAAATCTTCTCTCTATGCCAAGAATCAATACGAAATATGTAGTTAAATTTTGTTAATATTTGGACACGGCGTAAGCTTCTGCGCCTCTGTTACCCATACCCTACCCCTAGAGACACTGAATGCTGCGACTCGAACATATAAGTAAAATTTACCCTACAGGCGAAATTCTTAAAGATGTCAACTGGGAAGTCAAAGTTGGCGATCGCATCGGCTTGGTGGGTGTTAACGGTGCCGGAAAATCCACCCAATTGAAAATCATCGCCGGCGAAATCGAACCCACCGCAGGCGAAATTATTCGTCCTTCCAGCTTACATATAGCTTACCTCAACCAAGAATTTGAAGTAGACCCCAGCCGTACTGTTAAAGAAGAATTTTGGCGTGCTTTTGTCGAAGCAAACAAAGTTAATGAAGCTTTGTCACAGGTGCATCGGGAAATGGAAACGGCAACTCCGGAGGAGTTAAACAAACTGATCGACAAAATGGATCGTTTCCAAAGGCAGTTTGAAGCGCTGGATGGCTATGGATTAGAGGCAAAAATTGACAAAATTTTGCCAGAAATGGGTTTTGATGGTGGTGATGGCGATCGCCTGGTAAGTGCTTTCAGTGGCGGTTGGCAAATGCGAATGAGTTTGGGTAAAATCTTGCTGCAAAAACCAGACTTATTGCTGCTGGATGAACCTACCAACCATCTTGACTTAGAAACCATCGAATGGTTAGAAAATTACCTCAAAGGGCTGACTACCCCGATGGTAATAGTATCTCATGACCGGGAATTTTTAGATCGCCTCTGCACCCAAATTGTGGAAACAGAACGCGGTGTTTCCAGCAGTTATCTCGGCAACTACTCGGCTTACCTGTTACAAAAAGCCGAAAGTCAACAAGCGCAACTTAGTGCTTACGAACGTCAGCAGAAAGAACTAGAAAAACAGCAAACCTTTGTAGACAGATTCCGCGCTAGTGCTACCCGCAGTACCCAAGCAAAAAGCCGGGAAAAACAACTTGATAAAATCGAACGCATTGAAGCACCCGTAGCTGGTGTCAGAACTTTGCACTTCCGCTTTCCTCCCGCACCCCGCAGCGGACGGGAAGTAGTGGAAATTAAAGATTTAACTCATACCTATGATGATAAAATCCTCTTTTTAGGAGCAGAACTGTTAATTGAAAGAGGCGATCGCATCGCTTTTCTTGGTCCCAACGGTGCCGGTAAATCTACTCTGCTACGCCTGATTACGGGTAGCGAAAAACCCACAGAAGGTACTGTTCAGATAGGCGAACACAACGTTATTCCCGGTTACTTTGAACAAAACCAAGCAGAAGCCTTGGATTTAAAGAAAACCGTCATGGAAACCATCCATGATGAAGTCCCTGACTGGAAAAATGAAGAAGTCCGCACGTTGTTGGGACGATTTTTGTTTTCTGGGGACACAGTATTGAAATCTGTAGCTGCATTAAGTGGGGGAGAAAAAGCGCGTTTGGCGTTGGCAAAAATGCTTTTACGTCCAGCAAATTTACTCATTTTAGATGAGCCGACCAACCATCTAGATATCCCAGCAAAAGAAATGCTGGAAGAAGCAATCCAAAATTATGATGGCACTGTAATTGTCGTTTCTCATGACCGCTATTTTATTTCTCAGGTAGCAAATAAAATCGTCGAAATCCGCGATGGCGAATTCCGCGTCTATCTAGGGGATTATCATTACTATCTCGATAAAATCGCCGAAGAAAAAGAACAAGCAAGGTTAGAGGCGATCGCTGCCGAAAAAGCTGCTAAAAAAGCGGCTAAAGCTGCCAAAGCTTCGGGAAAAAAGAAATAAGCGACTTGTTAGTAGAAGCGTGTCAGCGTGGGGAGCCAGCACGCTATCGCGGTGCCGACAGTCACGCATAAAAGCGTGGTTTCCACGCTTTTATGCAAGGGCGTTCGTGACCTTTTTTGGGCGCACTGGCTCTTCATGAGCGAAGCCGCGAACCGATTGGGGAGCGTGGTTAGTTGTTCTACTAACCACGCTTGAACTAACAATCCCGGATAGCACAAAACAATAGTAAAAGTTCTAAAAATTTAAAAAATGTCTAAAAAAATCGGCATTTCATCATAAAAAAAGTTAATAAGCAGAAATTCACTTGCGGCGGTGAGTAGCAGTGGTATCATTCGAGTATTACAAAAAGTAAAGGGCAATTTTATTATGACCAAGGCACCTGTTGCTCCCGTGGTGCTAGTCATTTTAGACGGATGGGGCTACTGCGAGGAGACACGAGGAAACGCGATCGCCGCTGCTAAAACTCCTGTAATGCAAAGTTTATGGGCAGCTTATCCGCATACCCTCATCCGCACATCAGCAAAAGCTGTGGGTTTGCCAGAGGGTCAAATGGGTAACTCAGAAGTTGGTCATTTGAACATCGGCGCTGGGCGAGTTGTACCGCAAGAATTGGTACGCATTTCAGATGCTGTAGAAGACGGTTCCATCAAAACCAACCCAGCACTTGTGAAAATTTGCCAGGAAGTCCGTAGTCGGAATGGCAAGCTGCATATGGTAGGGCTTTGTTCCGAGGGTGGGGTACACTCGCATATCAACCATCTGTTCGGATTACTTGACTTAGCCAAGGGTCAGGGACTTTCAGAAATTTGCATCCACGCCATTACCGATGGTCGTGACACCACCCCAAAAGATGCTGTAAAAGCAATTGGGCTTTTGCAAAACTATATCGACCGTTTAGGAGTTGGACGCATAGCCACCCTCAGCGGTCGCTACTACGCGATGGATCGCGATCACCGCTGGGATCGAGTCAAACGCGCCTACGACGTAATCACACAAGATGGCGCGGGTGACGGTCGCAAGGCTGTGGAAGTTTTGCAAGCATTTTACGCCGAAGGCGTAAACGACGAATTCGTCCTACCAACACGCATTGCTCCGGGTGCAGTAGAACCAGGGGATGGAGTGATATTTTTCAACTTCCGCCCAGATCGCGCCAGACAACTGACTCAAGCTTTTGTCAGTCCCAATTTTATCGGCTTTGAAAGACAGCAAATCACGCCGCTGTCGTTTGCTACCTTTACTCAATACGATCCAGAGTTACCAGTTGCTGTAGCTTTTGAACCTCAGAATCTCAGTAATATTCTGGGGGAAGTAATTGCCAATCATGGTTTAAAGCAGTTTCGCACCTCAGAAACAGAAAAATACGCCCACGTAACCTACTTCTTCAACGGCGGATTGGAAGAACCTTTTCCCGGAGAAGACCGGGAACTGGTAAACAGTCCGATGGTAGCAACTTACGACCAAGCGCCGGCGATGTCAGCAGCACCATTAACAGACGTAGCGATCGCCGCGATCGAAAAGAGAATTTACTCACTAATTGTAATTAATTATGCCAATCCAGATATGGTCGGGCATACTGGTCAAATAGAAGCTACGATTAAAGCACTGGAAACAGTTGACCGATGTTTGGGACGCCTACTAGAGAGCATTACCAAAGCCGGGGGTACAGCAATTATTACCGCAGACCACGGCAATGCCGAGCATATGCTAGATGATGCGGGCAATCCCTGGACGGCTCACACCACCAATCCAGTCCCCTTAATTTTGGTAGAAGGAGAAGGTGCAAAAATCCCCGGACATGGTACAAATGTTAGCCTGCGAAGCGATGGCAAGCTAGCCGACATTGCCCCCACAATTCTGGAGATTTTACACCTGCCGATTCCACCAGAAATGACAGGGCAATCAATTCTGCAACCAGCTGAGTATGAAGTGGAATTAAGACGCACTCCCGCGCCAGTTGGGCTGTAAAAAAGTTAGGAGTTATAAGTCAATAGTTAATAGTCAATAATACTTTCTTTTGACTCTGGACTTTTGACTTTTGACTCTGGACTAACTCCCAAGTTTTAAAACTTGTTATTTATTAAATTACTACCATGACCGTTACTAATATCGTGCAAGGCATTTGGGCATTTTCCGCCGTTGGTTTGATTGTCTTAGTATTGCTGCATAGCCCTAAAGGCGATGGCGTTGCTGCCATTGGTGGGCAAGCACAGTTATTTAGCAGCACCAAAAGTGCAGAAACCACACTAAACCGAATTACCTGGACACTCACAGTAATTTTCCTCAGTTTAACTGTCGTTTTAAGTGCCGGTTGGTTGCCTAAATGAGGAGGGGGAGATTGGGAGAACAACCTAACGCCCAATGCCGAAAAGTCGAAAAAGTATAAGTCGATGGGCATAAATAAACGGAAGTTAGTAGTAAGCGGCTCTATCCTTAAAACGGAAGATATGAGCGGTAAACCGCTCACTACAAAGGACAGTATTTTCCGTTTAATTTCGCCCACTTACTTAGTTTTGCAGCGTTTAATTACAGCCCTTGCCTTAGCTATTGGCACAGGGCTGTTAGTAATTTTGACTAACTTCCAACCGAACGCCACCCACGCACAAAATGCCATCTTGACAGAAACCCCCTTTTCCTCTACTTCCCCAAGACCCCATCCCTTACCGCCTACACTGGCGCATTGGCAAGATAGCGTCAATAGCGGCGACTACTTTTTTGAAGTTAAATTGACTGAAGTAGGTTATTTAGTTTGGTCACAATTTCCCGTTACAGTTTACGTAGAATCACCGAAAGCAGTTAGCGGCGAACAGGCTCTAGCATGGGTTAACGGTGTTTTACAAGCTGTGCAAGAGTGGAGTATTTATTTGCCTTTGGTGGTAGTTGAACAGCCAGAGGTTGCCGATATTAAAATTGTGCGAAAAGCGCCACCTCTCCAGAAGTCGCCTAATAGCAACATTCCGCGTGCGCGTTCAGCACAAACCACCTACGAGTTATACACCAGCAAGGATAAAATTTTATCCCATCGCTTCACTATCCTGCTGAGTCCTAGCCAGACTGGTAATTATCTCACCGCAGCCGCTCGCCACGAATTCGGTCATGCGCTGGGAATTTGGGGGCATAGTCAACTACAAAGTGACGCATTATACTTTTCACAAGTCCGCAACCCGCCGCCCATTTCTTCTAGAGATGTGAATACCCTGAAGCGGATTTACGAACAACCAACAAGTTTGGGATGGTCAAAAGAATTTTAACGCAGAGTCACGCGCAGAGGATTCATGCAACCTCCGCGTTACTCCGCGTTAACCTTTGTGTCCCTCTGCGTTAACTTCCTAAGGTATTAATAGGGTGTACCCTACATTTCTACATCGGGCGCAGGTTCATTAGTTCTTGGGGAGATGCCAACATATCGATCGCCACAAAGAAAATTTTACCTTGGGGATTGATTAAGAACCTCCACGCAATATTCATGCCAACATTGACACCAAACCAAGGAGTTTGTACTACACCTGTGACTTTGAGCTGTTTAGAGCCATCAGGTAGAACTTCGCTGATACCCTGCTTTGGCATCATATTCAATCCTTGGGCTTCTTCACGCATGTATTTAGCGATCGCCTGATGACCAACAATCGGCTTCTGGAATGGTGGTTGCAGCGCACCGTCGGAAGTAAATAGGTTAAGAGCTGCATCAAAGTTATCTGCGTTCATCGCTTCAATGTAGCCGAGTACAGCAGGCTCTGTGACACCCTCAATATTGACTGAAGTAGTAGGAGGAGCAGTACGTTTAAACGCAGGTTCTAGACCTGGTTTGGAACTACTCGGACCTAGAGCAGAAGTATCAAATCCCATGTCTACTACGGTGTTACGCAGTACAGTGATTTGCTGACCAGCATCAAGCTTCTTAGTTGCATCTAGCACTACTTGCACACCAGGAGACATTTGATAACCAGTCGGTATGGGAGCCACAACGCCTTGTTTCATCAACTCGCCTAACTCGTACCAAAAAGCCAGCTTGGTGTTAACACTGAAAAACCCGTAGGAACGGCTGATTGGACTATCAGCACGGCTAGCAAGTTCCCGCATGACTTGCGTTTGCTCTTCCTTAGACATCTGCTTAATCTGGGTTAGCAAACCTTCCGCTAGTTGCAGGCGTGCTGCTCCAGGAGCTGCGGGAGTAATTGTCTTACCCATTTCTGTGTAAGCATACCAGAGATAAGCCAGTTTATCGTCAACGCTTAGTTGATCGAATAGGGCTATGGTAGCTGGAATTGGGCTAGGAACCTGAGTGTTAGAGAAAATATTTTGAGCGGATTCGATACTTAAAGCCATGATCGCAATCTCCAATATTGTTTGTTAATTAGCTGATGAGCATTCATTCAAAAAAAGCGAATCTTCTTTTCCAAGACAGACTGGCAATAAAAGAAATCAACTCAAATCGGGACTTTTAGCCTTCTAAAAGCCAGACAAAACAAATTGCCCTTGGGAATGTTCAGTTTTTTACGTAGTTGGTCAAGCCAGTCAGGGACTGTCTTCCAGGTAAATTTTTAATTCAATAACAGGCGTTGCGGTTTGACCAGTGCGCCTCAACAACGTAACTGCTCGCAGTTACGAAGATTTCCTCATCCGAGGTTTGGTTACGTAAGTCAGTTTACCAAACTTAATGAATTTATGTAAAGTTTTAAAAAAAAATAGTTACATTTTTTGGTTTATAGCTTATTACATATCTAATATATAAGTCCTACTGAACTGACCAAGGTGGATGAGGCGTTACTTTCTCGGTAACGAAATCAATATGCATCGCGAACCTTGGGAGATAAATGGCGATCGCTTGGATAAACTAGATAAATATCTTTCTGTGTCGGAGTCGATATTACCTTGCGTAACTGCGAGATTAATACATGGAGCCATCGCGTGACAAATGCCCAAAATATCTGCAATCTTCTGGAAGCAGCAGGCTAAAACGCTGCCATCGGCAGACAAAGAGAAAGATTGCGCCCAAGTTGTATCCTCTAAGCTCCGCGACTAAATTGCACGCGTGGCTGTATTAAAACATTAGTATAAAGTTCTTCCAAACGAGTAATATTATTACTGAGGGTATATCGCTCTAGGACTCGCTTTCTGGCTTTGTTTCCTAGCAAAGTTGTTAACTCAGGATGGTCTTGGAAGAGTGGTAACAGGGTTCTTAATTGCGATCGCACTGTTTTGGTATTGAGAATTACACCTGCTCCCTTCTCCAATACTTCGCCATCTGCGCCCACATCTGTGGCTAAACACGCGCTTCCCACTGCCATTGCTTCTAATAGAGATAAGGATAGCCCCTCAACTAAAGAAGGCAAAATAAATACATCTGCCCCGCGCAAAATATCGATGCGTCTGTTTTCATTAGCAATAAATCCCAACCAGAAGATGCCGTATTCAGAACCATAAAACTGTTCTAAAGAAGATTTCAAAGGACCATCGCCTACAATCAGCAATTTACTATCAAACCCCATTTCTGCTTGTTTCCAGGCGCGCAGGAGGGCTTCGACGTTTTTTTCTGGGGCTATCCGACCTTGGTAGACAAACAAGCGTTCTGCCCGGAATTCTGCTTTGATTTTAGAAGTCCCAGGAGAATACTTAGTAGTATCCACCCCGTTGGGAATTACGGCAATATTTTCTTCTCGCACACCCATGCGTGCCAATAATTCTCGCTGAATTTGAGAAAAAACAATCACGCGATCGTAGTTACCCAAAAAAGGCGCATAAAGTTGATATGCCAAAAGTTGTGTTCCCGATATTAATTTTGCCCCCTTGCCAGCAAAAGGTGTGTGAAAAGTGGCAATTAAAGGCAAATTCAGTTCTTCACAGATTTCTGGTAGAACAAAGTCAAGCGGAGATAAAGTCAGGGAAGCATGAACTATATCCGGCTTGATGCGCCGCAGCGACTGGCTTAAAACTTTTGTCGCTTTGAAAGTGGGAATTGTGTATACCTGGGACTTGTAAATGAAGGGTAGGGGAACTTCTTGGCAATTGGGCCAATTGTCGGGTTCAGATTCTTCTTGGGCGAAGTGGAGGAAACTAACTTGGTGTCCCCTGTCTAGCAAGGCATTTGTAATTTCCCGACTGTAGGTGACATTGCCGCAAAAGGGTGATTTTTTTCCAATCCAGGCTATACGCATTCTTTATTAGCTATCAGGAAAGCGGGTTGAATTTATCAGCTTTTTGCCCTTTGTTTTTCGTATGATTGTACTGTTGTACTTGCCAGGTTTTTGTTGATCATAAAATCCCGCCATGACCCAATCAAAGCGCCAAATTTATGATTTTTTTATTCTACTTATAAGTTGTTAATTGAATGCTCATTCATTACAACTTAATAATATAGATGCCATGTATCGCCTCTGGCTAATCTCAAATAAATTCCCAGCAAGTAACTGATAAATTTTCAATGAATTCAGTTTAGCACGAAAACAAAAGCTTTCAGTAAATTATTGTTAATGCCAATTAATGACTAATAACTCCTTTTTTTTGATAACTACTCAGAGAAGTTATACCAGGTTAATATACCACCTGAAAAGACGATCGCTGCCAATGCCAAAAAAACTGCCTGTAATCCAATGAAAGTTTCTGCTACACCTGCCAATGCCAAAGGTAAGGTGAGAGCAATATTAATCACATTGTTTTGCAGTCCAAAGACTTTACCACGCATTTCTGGCGGGGTTTGAGTTTGGATAGCGGTTTGCATGGGTATACCAACCAGTGCCCCACAGACACCCAACAGCGCCACCAACAGCAGAACAATCCATAGCTCTTTTGTGAATACCGACAAACCAATCAGAGATGCTGTCATACCCAAGCATCCAAATATACTTAATTGGGTATAAGAAAAGCGTTGACAAAACTGACCGAGAATGGTTGCCCCAAGAGCAATACCCACACCACCAGATGCTAGTAAAAAGCCAAATTGGGAGGCTTTTAAGTTGGGAATTACTTCTGCCATGCGAACGGCAAGAACAGTTAATGCTGCCAAGACAGAAAATAAGATGATCAGTTGGATTAGGGCGTTGCGAAGACGATAATTTTCTCCTAGATATCTAAAACCATCGCGCAAGTCAGCAAAAACGTGGGGGGATTCTGCTTGGGGTGCGTGGGTTTTTTCGCCAGTTCTCAAAAGCAATAATATTATGCCAGCGATCGCATAACTACCACCCACCAAAAGTTCTTTACCCAGTCCGCCACTACCACCAACAACTAGCTGCCAAACGTGGTCGGCTACAGCTAACAGCGGTTCTCCAACAGCAAACCCGATAATCACCGATGCCATCATCGTCGTCGTGTAAAGCGAGTTAGCCGAGAGTAAATCCTGCTCTTTCACTACCAAGGGAATTGCGGCTTGTTCTGCTGGTGCAAAAAACTGCGTCAGCGTCGAAACCAAAAAAGTCACAGCCAGGATCATGCAAAAACCTACTGGCAACACTCCTATTGGTTTCCAATCATGAGTTAACCACAGCAGCATCGGAATTGCCAAAACCAAAATACCCCGCCAAAGATTCGATGCTACCAACACCACCTTTTTTGACCAACGGTCTACAAACACACCAGCGACTGAACCAAACAGCACCGCCGGAATCGTAAAAGTCATCATCAGCGCAGATACCCAACCACTAATGCTTTGATCGCTTGCCTGAAACTGAGTATTTATCAAAGCAATCATCAGCACCAAATACACTTTGTCTGCGAGTTGGCAGAAGACTTGACCACCCCAAAGAGCGAGAAAATTTGGATTTTTGAATACAGGTAAAAAACCCTGTTGCTCATCACTTGATGCTGCACCTACATCTGGCGGTTCTTTGCCATTTGTAGAGGTTAGTTGCAAATTATCCCCAGTGGTATCACTTTTGCCATTTGGCTCAGCAGTAGTTGATTGGTGAGCCGTTTTTTTTTCGCTAGAGTTTGTCACATCGGTTTTTGGTAATTCGGATGAGCCATTTTTCTCGTTTTGAGAAACGTATGAAGGAGACATTTCTTGGCTATAAATGTGACCATTTGTGGAATTGGGAACGGCACTAAGGTGTGGTGGTACTTTAGGTGAGTTAAATGTCCTATTCTGTTTTTTGCCGTGGCTGGGTGAGCGCGGCAATATTTTTGGATCCAAATCAGAGGGTTGCATCATGGTTAGCAGCAAAATAAGAATCGATCAAGGCAGCGGAGCGAATAGGACGACCAAAGTGATACTGAGCATAAGAGCGCAAAATTTGCTCAACAGATGACCAGTTATCATTTTTGGCTGCATCAATAGGCATTATCTCTGGTTGCGACAGCTGCTGGAGCATATGCAGTTCGGTCGCATTCAGGCGGCTCGAAAGCACTGGTGTTTCTTGGCTATGCAGTATGGTTTGGTAGCCGAGGGAAGTTGGGGAGGCTGGGGAGGAATAAGCTCCCGCAGCTTCTGCT
The DNA here is from genome assembly GCA_964245695.1 of uncultured bacterium. Lineage (GTDB taxonomy): Bacteria > Cyanobacteriota > Cyanobacteriia > Cyanobacteriales > Nostocaceae > Hassallia. The sequence continues at coordinate 10,704 of CAXTNZ010000112.1, forward strand.
ACTACCCCAGTTGTTTTTCTCTTTGCATCTGCTTTCAATTGCTCCAAAGCTTTTAAACAAACTGTTCCACCAGCAGAGACGCTAAATCCTACCTGAGCGTTGGGGTCTGTAAAGTCTGGTGTTAAGGGGCGCCCAGTCAAGCAACAAACTTGCACCTGGGGCGTCAGTCCGGCTAAGGCTAAAAGGTGAAACACTGCATGAGCCAGATGAGCGAAAACACTCCTCGCCTCTGTGATGGGCATCGCCTCCAACCTAGCCAGATGTTCATTAAGTAACTCATACAGTTCTTCTTGAGGTTGTTCGCTCAAAGCTTGACATAATACTATTTCTGCTAAATACTGACTTGCCGCCAGTTTTGCCAAATCTTTAGCCAGACCTGGATAAGTTTTTATAGTTTGTGCTTGAGTAATTTTATCGAGCGATCGCCCTTCGGCAATCAGTAGTTCATTTACCACAAACATCCCACTCCTGCCACCTAGGCTTGATTTGTGCTTGCGTGCCCCTGGGGCAATTGCTCGAATCAAACCGAACTCCAGTGTCAAAATTGTCACTATCCTATCCGCTTCGCCAAACGCCTGGGTTTTCAGATTAATTCCAGTGGCTTTATAGGTTCTACTCATTGGTCATTGGTCATTGGTCATTAGTTATTGGTGAGCCAGTGCGTTCGGTCGCCAGACTTGTTCGCTCAAGAGCGTTCGGTGCAGGGTAGCACCTGGGGGAGAAGGGTCATTAGTGATTAGTCATTAGTCATCAGGACAAAAGACAAATGACATAAACGCCCAAAAAGCGGCTTCCCGTAGGGTAGGACAAAGGACAAAAAACAAATGACTACTCTCTATGATTCCAGGGTATCGCGCTGGCGGATCAAATCGATACCGCGAGAGGTGCCTAATCTAGTTGCACCCGCTACGATTAAGTCTAGAGCTTGCTCGGCGGTGCGAATTCCCCCTGAAGCTTTAATTCCCACTCTTTCCCGTGCAACTTCTTTCAAAAGTCGTACATCCGCTACTGTGACACCACCGTTCCAACCTGTACAGGTTTTGAGAAATAACGCCCCTGCATCCATAGCGATTTCTGCTGCCACACTTTTCTCCGTATCCGTCAGCAGGTTAGTTTCCAATATCACCTTTACTTGTTGCCCAGCGGCTTCGCAAATTTCGGCAATTTCCTGGTGCATTTCTTCAGTTTTGCCAGCTTTCAACCAGCCCAAATTAATTACCACATCCAACTCAACAGCACCATTTTCCAGCGCTTCTTGAGCTTCAAACAGTTTCGTGGCTGAAGTCGTCGCCCCTGCGGGAAACCCAATCACCGTACAGACTTTAGGACTTTTGCCGTGGAGGAGTTCCGCCGCTTGCTTGACATGCACGGGGTAGACGCAAACCGCCGCAAAGCCAAATCTGTCTGCTTCTTCACACCATTGCTTAACGTGCTCTGAGGTAGCCGTGGGCATCAGCAGGGCATGATCGATATATGGCGCAATATCAATGTCTGGATAATCTGCTGCCATTGCTTTTTCTGCCAGTAATTGATTATTAAACTTTATTTAGAATAATAAAGAGGTTTTGAATAAATTAAACCATAATTCTTGGCATTTTTCCCTAGACTGTGACACCTTGCTGAGTGTGAGTGGCAGTTTCTGTAGCGCTCGCTTAATTTCCTGTCAGTATTTAACTTGACATTGGGCACTCGTCAGGCTGTCGGGATAAAAAGCGTTGCGATCGCTAATTGCTAAAAAGTCAAGAATAGTTTGAGCTAACGCCTTTGATGCCAGATAGGGTACACCATTGCCAATAGTTTTAAACATATTCGTTAATGTCATATTCTCTGGAAGCACAAAATTTGCCGGCAAAGATTGTATCGCTAAAGCTTCCGCCACAGAAATTCTTCTAACTTTGTAGGGATGCAAATGTACTTCATTATTTCCATAGCAAGCTGTGGGGGAGTAACGCCATCTATGAAGACGCTTGTAAGACTTCCTCGAATCATCTCCTTCATCAACAACAGCAAATCTTTTAATACCAGCCCTTGGTTGAAAATAATGTTTTGAATTGGGATGATTTAGCACATCATTTTTCCTAAACCAGTATTCAACAGTTAGTTTTTCAGGAATCCCATCAGGACATGACAGTAGAGAATCTTCTTGAAAAATTTCACGCATCCCCCAAGGGTAACAAAAGACTTTATCTTTAGGATATAAAATGTGCTTTTGCCAAGGAAAAGTACCTTCAGAAAGAATATTTTCACGGTGAAGTATAATTCCCATATCTTGAATTATATTTTTTCGAAAACCAAGAAGAATAATTCTTTCTCTATCTTGAGGGACACCATATTCAATAGCATTAATTAACCGTTCTATTAATACATAACCTGCTTGCTGCAATTGTTGTTTCAGCGCTTCAAAAAATAAACGATGTTTTGTCGTCTTCCACAATCCTTTGACATTCTCAAATAAAAAGAAATCAGGTTGTTGTTGGCAAATTAATTCAACGTAGGAAGCCGAAAGTTTACCATTATCTCCTAAGCGTCCTTTGTTTTTACCGCCAACAGAAAAATCAGGACAAGGAGGACCACCAATAAAGCCAATTATATTATTAGATTTACGGCAGTCTTTTACTAACTCTCGCAAGCATTGTGCTTGAACTTCTTCAATAAGTTTAGTTACGTCTGCTTCTTCCCCGTAATGATATCCGTATTCGGGCAATGGCTGATTGAGAGCCGCGCGTGAATAGCGGTATGCTGCCATAAAAGGGTAAAAAATTTCATTGACATAAACAATATTAAAACCGCTGGTTTCAAAGCCTAAATCAAGAAAACCAGAGCCAGCAAAAAAGGAGAAGATAGCTGTCATCAGTCATTAATCATTGGTCATTAGTTATTGTAAACTTCATTAGAGCTAATTCCTAACTTTAGTTTTTATTATGTCCTCATCTGATTGGGAAAACTTCTTAGCTGAAGGAAAACGTGCAGTTGAAATAGTCCGTAGGGGGTTAAGAAATCGCGGTATCAATGCAGGGGAGTCTATCATGACCCAATTTGGAACTGATGAAGATATTCCAGTGTATAGCACTGACAGTCAGCGCAAGCTGTTTTGGATATCAGTCAAAAGTGTTTCAGTTCGGGTTGAAGATCCCCGTATACTACCCCGTGGGTACAGAGGCTGGATGTGTGGCGAAGTAGAAAGCAAGCAATGGATAAACCCACCATCTGCCATTATCTGGTATTGTCCAACAACTCAGGTTGCATGGGGCGCTATCCCTCCAAGGCGACTGAGTAGCCGTTGGTTTATTTTCCCTGACCGTTGGGGAGCTATAGTAGACAAGCGCAAAACAAGGCAATTAGATAATCCGGTGTACCTTTACCCTAGCTGGCTTGTACCGCCAGAACACACTATCAGCAAAGAAGAAATTATTGCCTATATTCAGCGGCTAGTCCAGTAATGATTTAGATACAATTGTATTACTATTCATCTGTTGTGCTAAAAGACGTTGCACATCCAAAGTCAATATCTAGAGCAATCTCACAAGGATTTGAACTATGTCTGAACCATTCATAGACCTTGATGCAATTTTCAATCATGCTTTGCAGGAAACCGAAGATAGCATGAAACTTGGTTTTGATATTAGTGAACCTTGTCTTGTGACACCGCTAGAATGGTATGCCAATAAATATCCAGAAATTGCGGAACGCTGCAATAAAGCTTTGTTAGAACTTATTGATAAGCAAGCTGCTACTACTCCTGAATTAGTAGCTGCATACTCTGAAATTGATATGGACGGATTTTAAAGGCAGCGGAGATATTGGAATAAATAAAAATAACCTAGTAAGTTAAAGAATTAAAACTTATTTTTGCAAAATTTTCATGATATAATAAATCATTTGTTTAACAGTTACGTACTCATTTAAAAAGTATCCTTCAGGAATTTATATCCCGAATTCTTCTATAGCTATCAATAATTCAACTTTATCTATTTCATCTATACCTAGAGGATTTACTTTTGGATCAGTAGTGACACGACTAAAACCGGAAGAAATCCTCGCGTCAAATGGAGATATGAATTCCACAGGAAGAATAATTGGTGTGTCTAAAGTGATACTCTCTTTGTCTACTAATAATTGTTCTACTATAACTTGCTGCAATTTTTGAAAAATATCTAAAAACGAATCTTCATCAACCATTTAATTTAATACGTTTTAAATAATTTATTTGATTAAGTCTCACGCAAAGACGCAAAGACGCGAAGAAATCCTTTGCGTCTTTGCGTCTTTGCGATTTGCTTATCCTTCCTACCTTTTAACTACTAATAGCTTCAGGCTGTGCTTCTGGTAATAAACGCTTCACACCTTGCTTAACAAACCCCTGCAAAACACCAATCTGCTGATTTTGCACAAAGACATTTTGCAAAGTTTGCCGCAACTTATCGAGATTCAAACCACCTTCAGAATTTAAGGCGATTTCCTGTTGCTCGAAATACTCGATTAAGCTAAGACCTGCTACTCTGGTAAGATACGCAGCACTCACACCCTGCACGATGCCACCAGCAACAAAGGTGACGGCGTTACTCTTGAGGACAGTGCTAACAGCTTTTGTAGAAAGTTCGACTAAACCGAGTTTAAGCATCAAACTTCCCATTTCCCCAGCAACAGTTTTCGCCTGTTCAAAGGAAAATTTCTGCTGATAAATACCACCCAAATCCATCACCATTTGGGCATTAATTGCTGCTGTAGCCAAAATATCCAGTGCTGGTACTGGGTTAGCGAATGCCGCAGCCGCAGCTATCCACTGATATTGTTCTATTATGGGAGTCGCGCGATCGCGTCTTACTTCATTCAACAAGTTCTTCGCATCAGCTTTCAGCAACTTAGCCTTTCTCATGGTTGTTGTCCACACCAGGTGTTGTCCTTGCTGCGCGACAATATCACTTAACTGCTGCGTTAACTGCTGAATGTCTGGCGCTGGTTGTTCGATCCACTCTTGAACAGAACCATCTTCTTGATGCTTCCTGACTTTGATCGCAAGAGGAGACACCGCAGTTGCGACTACATTTCCCTGCATCCGCTGTTTCAACGACAGTAACACACTTGCGCGTTCATCTGGTAAATACTGATCTTGTTTGTTAAAAACCAGCATTGCAGGTTGATTTGCTGCCTTTAGGTGCTGTAAAGTTTGAAATTCTGAATCTGTCAAATCGCCGTTTGTCAAAAACAGAACAAAATCAGATTTATTTACTTCTGAACTAGCAGATGCATCTGATTTTTCACCCGCTTCTATAAATAAAGGCGCTGTCTCGTTGAATTGTACAGAGGCGAAATTTTGCTGTAGAACTTGAATTAAGGTGGTTTTACCCACGGACTTCCCACCAGTAACAGCTAGTTTAATTTCTTGCCTATCTAATTCAAAGAATAATTGATTAACTTGTTCTCGCAGTGTCCGCAAAGCTGGATGATTTTCAGCTTCACCTGCAAGGTGGTTAATTGTAACTTCAGTAAGTGCGATCGCCTCTTCCACTCTAGCCCGATTTACAGGCGTACCATCGAGGATATCAGAAGCATTTTTGCCGCGATTTGGCTTAAATAACCACAAACCGCCGCCGACTGCTACGAGACTCAATAAACCGAACTCTCCCACCTGCACCATCGAATGATGCAAATTTTGTAAAATCCATAGGGAAAAGGACAGTCCCAATCCTCCCACTAAAATCGGTCGCTGCAACTTCACAACCATATACTCCGCGCTTTTTGGATGCCTTCTACTCCAGAATAGATCAAAAATTCGCTTCCCCGAATGGGACAGGCAACTCCAAATAATTTTCTTTACTTACAGATGTTTGTAAAATTAACTCCCAAGCGTTGCGATACTTAGCATAATGAAGCTGGCGCTACTGTTTACTACAGAAAATAGCTTTTATTCACTAAAAAACAAAGCCTTGCAATCGTTGAGTATTGCAAGGCTTTGTTTTTTAACTTGGTGGCGGGAAGTGGATTTGAACCACTGACCTTCGGGTTATGAGCCCGACGAGCTACCAGGCTGCTCTATCCCGCGTCGTCTTTATTCAGTATAACCCAAGCTTTTAAATTTGGCAACTATAAAAGTGATAATTCGCCAACAACTTCTAAACGCTTGTATTTACCGAAGCTCATAAACTTTTCTGACAGGCTTTGAGCGACGCTGGGGCTAATCCAGCCCATCTGTTGAAGCACGTGAATGGCAACGGCATATTTTGCTCGCTTTGCCCCATCTATAACTTTAATTGCCAATCCCATGCCCTCCCCAAGCCGAGAAATGCACTGCACTCCTTCAGCACCAGCTTTACTTAGGAGTTCACCTGGAGCTAAACGCATCAGTTCCGTATCAAATTCCCCGTCTCCTGCGACCAGATTTGGATGATGAGTCATGGCACGGACAATGCGCTCCATATCCAAATTGCTACCTGAGGCTAGCAGAGCATATAAAGACGCGATTTGAGCAAGTTGCATTAAATAGGTGGGTACGCCGCAGTCGTCGTGAGCGCTGATAAATTCCTCTGCCGGCATTCGCAGCAATTCAGCTATTTTGCTTAAAATTAACTGCTGGACTGGGTGTTTGCGTTCTAAGTAGTTATTTAAAGGAAAATGCCGTTGCTGACAAACGGCTAACATTCCCGCATGTTTACCAGAGCAATTGTATTCTAAACGGCTTTTTTTCCCTTCTGGAATCGGGCATTGAAGTACAGTCGGATCAAGATCGGCACGCCAAAGAATGTTAAATGCCTGTCGTACCTGCTCGATTGTACCTTTATGGGAACTTGTGATAATCGCTAAGTCGCGATCGCTCAAATCATAGCGTTCTAGTGTACCAGTGGTGGTAACTGCGAGTGCCTGAAATGGTTTGAGCGCTGAACGGACAAAAGTGGCAGTTTCGGCGTTTCCCGCAACGGACAGCACTCGTCCCCGTTCATCGCATACAACAGCTTGGACTATATGCCTCGATTCAATAATGCCTTCCCGCAGCAACCTAACTTCAAGTGCTGCCGCTTGAGTTCGTTTTCCCCTTGTCATGGGTGAGAATATATCATTGTTTTGTCCTTTGTCATTAGTTATTTGTCCTTTGTTATTTGTTAGTTACTTAGTTGGTAGTTGTTTGTTTCCACCCACTACCAACCCAACAAGAGATTTAGTCGCTCATCAGGGAAACCCTTTGTTTTGCGCGCTAGTTCACCACTAACCATTAACCAATGACAAATGACAAATGACTTTTTAAAGTAAATGCCAAACTATCGTACCAATAACTAGTAATCCCGCCAAGCCAGCAAAGGTAATTTGTAAGCGTCGGATAATAGGTTTGATTTCGTAGCTGACTATCAGGCGATCGCGTGTCAGGACTTCTTGTGGCTTTGTCCAAGTTTGACCGTCGTACCAACCTGACTCTTCATAAAATATTACCGGACTATATAGGCGATCGCGCACATAAGTCCACCCCAAATACAGCCTTATCAGTCCCAGCACTACCCCTACACTCGCTCCAGCAGATCCACACAGGAGAAACTGGGCAATATACTTATTTGGCGTAAAACTTGCCGCCGCCACTGGTGCTGCCACCACCCAAGATATACTCCAAATCCAAACCATTTTTGTGATATACTCGCGCCAAGTTAAGGTGCAATCACGAAACAGCCAGGAAATTTTTAATTCTTCGTACTCATTTAGCGGTTGCTGTTCAGCCGGAACTGGGCAATTTGAAACCGAGGACTTTATCATGTTGGTTTACCCCCACTGTCATCGGGTATTGGATACTCAATGCGTTCCGCATGTCCCCAGAACGCTTCTAAATTATAAAACTCCCGTTCCTTCGGCATCATGATGTGAACGATTATGTCGCCGTAATCATGCAAAACCCAACTTCCCTCGGCTTTTCCTGCTGTCCGCAAGGGGTTCCGTTGCAACTCGGTTTTTACTTTTTCTTCAATTGCGTCGGCGATCGCCCTTACTTGTACCCTTGAATAGCCACTCATCATCACAAAGTAATCCGCCAAGTAAGATACTTCTGCTACCCTTAGCAATACAATATCACCTGCTTTCCGGTCTGATGCAGCTTCAACGATGGTTTCGGCTAATTTTCTGCTCATCTGGTCGGTGTCAGCTTCGGAGGTTGTGACTGCTTTCTTGGTTACAGAGACCGATTGTAATGGGATTCCTTGGAAATAATCAGACATTAAACCTCAATTTTTTCTCTTTTTTGCCACCAACATTTATTTACAATTCTTGACTTACAAAAATCTATTGAATTGTAACTGTGCGAACTGGTTTTTTTGAATACTAACAAAAAAACCAGTGTCTATGAAGTTGCGCTTGTAGTTGGCTCTGTTATGAAGTTACCTGGCTCGGAAGCTTCCAAACCAACTTCTTGTGGTTTCCTTTTCGATTTTTCTAAGAACCAATTGCGCGTAGCTATTGTGCGGGGATGAATCAAGCAATGGCTTTCGATTAAGAATTTTAAAGAATAATCTGCGGTTAACCACACAGCCTGATATATATTTTGTCGGCTAACGACTCGCAAATTTTCTAATTCTTGGCTATCGCCGCGCCCTGGCTCCAGACTGTCTGCTAAAAACACAATACAGCTCAGCAGGCTCATGCCTGGTCTACCTAAAGTGTGATTGGCGATCGCTTGTAATACTTCTTCATCCTTTACGCCAAATGTATCTCTGGCGACAATCGCACTGACATCAGCGTGTAACAGATGGGGAGTTGCTTCCATCACCGGGTCTACTTCCAACCCCTCCTTGAGTGCCATCTCCAAGAGTTTTTGCGGCTGAAAATATTTTGCCAAATCGTGCATCAACCCAGCTAAAGCGGCTTTTGTTACATCTTCTTGATAATGAACAGCTAGCTCGCTTGCCATCTGCTCTACCCTGAGAATATGGTTGACCCTAGAACGAGTCACATTTTCTGCTAACCAGGCTAGTACTTGTTCGCGCATAATCGCTCTACACCTGAATTGAGGCTTTTGGCAAAAAACCGCTACTGCTTTTAATAAATTAATATTTTTTATTTTAACCGAGTTATAACTGAAAATCACTTGCGCGTTTGGGCGATCGCCTAATTTATTGCCATCTAGAAGGTAAATAATACCGAAGTGTTACTCATTTAAACATGCCAGAAGCAGGAGATAGTTTTAAACCATCTCCTGCTCATGTAGCTATCAAACTTCCTGTGAATCTTTATTAAGATCAGAAATAACAGTTTAGTTTCTCTTGTAGATTACACTTCCTGCTTAGACACTACCCTAGGCTGCATGACTGGAGTATCTGCCTTCACTGAATAACACAAAGACTCATAATTATTTAAGGCTTGGTCAAGGGAATATTGCTCAATAGCAAATTTGCGACTGTTATAACCGAGAGTTTTGACTTTTTCTGGATGTTTGTACAAGTCTAAAACTGCCATTGCTAAAGCTTGCGAGTCCTCTGGAGTCACGACAACACCCCCACAACTTTGTTTAATGGCTCTTGCTGCTGTACCATTGTCGGGTACAGATGCGACCAACGCCCGACCACTGGCAAGTAGCACTTGAATTTTTGATGGCATATTGAAGGATATGACATTTTTCTTTTGCACCACCAAACCGACATCAGCAGCTGCTAACATTTCTGGCAACTTTTCGCGGGGTTGAAAAGGCAGAAGCAAAACGTTATCTGCTCCGATATCTTGACACTCTTTTTGCAATCGCTGCAAACCTTTTGCCTCTCCCACAATCACAAAAGCAATGTCTGGAATATCGCGCAACGCAGCAGCGGCTTTGACGACAGTTTCTAAGCCTTGGGTAAGGGCAATATTTCCAGAATACAGCACTACAAATTTGCCATCTAAATTATGTGCTGCGCGAAAAGCGTTATTTTCTTTAGATAAGGGGCGGATAAAATTCACATCAACCCAGTTAGGAATTTGCACAATTTTGTTAGCAGCTACGCCCTTAGACCGCAAATTGTCCACAAAGCCATCGGCGATAACGCTAATTTTTGTAGCACTGCGGTAGGCAAATTTTTCCAATGCTGCAAACACCTGGATGAGCAATTTATTTTTGAGTAAACCAACGTGGACGGCTGCTTCCGGTAATATGTCTTGAAGATTTAACAGCACAGGGCAATCGTACAGCCATCCTAAAATGGTAGTTGGTATGCAAACCGGCAGAGATGGCGACGTAGAGAGAATCACATCTGGACGCCAGCCAAAGAGCGCGGGCAAAAAACTGGAGACAACGAAGCTAGCATCTAGCATCACTCGATCTAGCAAATTGGGTTGAGGACGAATCCAAACATAACTGCGTTGGATTTGAACGCCATTTTTGTATTCATTAAAATACAACTTCTTGCGATAGCCCTCGTAAATTTGACGCTCAGGGTAATTAGGCATAGCGGTAACTACACGCACTTCGTGCCCGCGTTTCACCAGTCCCTCTGCTAATTCAGTCATTAGGGGGGCGATACCAATTGGTTCTGGATAGTAGTTGTAGGAGTAAATTAAAATCCGCATAAAAAATTATTTAGAATACCCCTGGTTTTTTTTGTTTATTTAATGAATGTCAACATTTGTTGGCAACATCTTTCTGCAATTACGTTGCGCTTATATTTCTATTTTCCTTTTAGAGTCGGGGAATGTCAGTGGTTATTCTTTAAAGATTGAGTAAAATTTGATATAAAAGCCTTACTTAAAGGTGAGATTTTTTTTACTAATTCATCAAAAT
>CAXTNZ010000113.1:0-21370 GCA_964245695.1 uncultured bacterium
CAGCTTAGGCATTGGCTGTGTAAAATAATACAAAATATTACGACTTAAGAAATTTTAATGAAAATTCTCATCAATTAGCTTTACTCTAGGCTTTTAGTAGCTTTTTTCGCCGTCGGTAAATCAAGACTCCGGCAGTTGACCTTTTAAAGTTGAGAAATTTTAGTATGAGCAGCAATTTAGCGACCAAATTGCGTGTAGGCACTAAAAAAGCCCACACGATGGCAGAAAATGTCGGATTTGTCAAGTGCTTTTTAAAAGGGGTGGTAGAAAAAAACTCCTACCGGAAACTAGTCGGCAACTTCTACTTCATCTATTCAGCGATGGAAGAGGAGATGGAAAAGCACTCTCTACACCCGATTGTTTCTAAAATTAACTTTACCCAGCTTAACCGCAAGCATAGCCTAGAGCAAGATTTAACTTACTATTATGGTGCTAACTGGCGGGAGCAAATCCAACTATCTCCGGCGGGTGAAGCTTATGTACAGCGCATTCGGGAAATATCTGAAAAAGAACCGGAACTGTTAATCGCTCATTCCTACACCCGTTACCTTGGCGACTTATCGGGAGGACAAATTCTCAAAAACATAGCCATGACGGCGATGAACCTTTCTGATGGACAAGGTACCGCCTTTTATGAGTTTGCAGAAATTCCCGACGAAAAGGCTTTCAAAGCGAAATATCGTCAAGTTTTGGATGAACTGCCGATTGATGATGCTACAGGCGATCGCATTGTCGATGAAGCTAACGCCACCTTTAACATGAACATGAAGATGTTCCAAGAGTTGGAAGGCAACTTGATCAAAGCGATCGGTGTAATGTTATTTAACAGCCTCACACGGCGGCGCACACGCGGTAGCACTGAACTTGTTACTGCTGAGTAATAGCAAGCCGGATTTGGTGTCAGCCTGAGCAAAAAAGCTTAAAATATTGAGGGGCAATTTCCCTGTGACTGCTTTGACTTGATGAAAGCAACCAGAGGGAAGTTGCCCCTAAATTATGTAACGAATTCACTTCAAAGCCGAATTTTGCCGTCCGCCTAAGCGTTGTCCTTGTGCAGCAGGTAGGACGTTGACAGAGATAGTTGCATAAGAGCCTTGTTGCTGACCAATCATGATCAGGCGAATGAAATCGCCTAAGCCTTCCACCAAGCGAGCATTACGTAAAACACCAGAATCCACTGGTACAAATCCAATCTCCTCAGCCAGCTGCATTACTGTTTTTCTGGCTTGTTCGTCATCCCCAGCCACAAAGACCGAAACGTGATAATCCTTGAGCGGTTCGGGTGCTAATTCAAATACCTCCTGTGCCATCGTGTTAAATGCTTTGACCACGCGAGCATTTGGAACTTCTTTTGCCAACTTCTCAGCGAGAGATTCTACTATCGCCGGATAAGCAAATTCAGAGGGGATATCTTGGTTATTGCAATCGATGATAATTTTACCGTTGAGAACTTCAACATTAGATAACAATTCCTTCGGTAGGATACCGCGTGCTGTCCACAAAATTACATCAGCAAACGCTGCCGCCTCATCATTTGTACCACCTTGCGTTCCGAGGAGTGCAAATTCAGCCACTGCCTTTGCTTTTTCGGCATCGCGGGAACCAAAATATACTTGATGCCCCTGTTCTGCAAAGAGTACACCTAAAGAACGTCCCATGTTGCCACTACCGATGATTCCTATTTTCATGACTTAGATACCTCTTTTCCGTAAATAATACAGACAGGTCTGTCTTAATGCTTCTTGTTAAGATAGAACAGACAGGTCTGTATCATGTCAATAAGGACAATTAATGGCGAAAACTCGTATTAAGGCGAAGCCAGATGAAGCAAAGCCGACATTAAGGGAACATATTCTCGATATTGCCGATGAACTTTTCTATCGAGAGGGAATTCGAGCAACTGGGGTGGATACTATCATCGCGAAGTCTGGGGTGGCGAAAACAACGCTATATCGATATTTTCCGTCTAAGGATGATTTGGTGGTAGCGTATCTAGAGCGGCGCAATCAACGCTTTTGGGAGTTGATGGAAGCAGAAATTGCCAAGCATCCCAATCAGCCTGCTCAACAATTGTTGGCAGTGTTTAAATGGTTGGATGAATTATTGGCAAAACCAGATTGTTTAGGTTGTCCGTTTTTAGTCACAACGGCAGAATTTGCCGAATTGGACTATCCCGGACATCAGGTTTCTATCAAACACAAAGAAGCGGTACGCGATCGCCTGATTCAACTAGCCCAACAATCTGGTGCAAGCAATCCACGCGAACTCAGTGCAAATTTACTGTTACTGATTGATGGCGCATTCGCACAACGGCGGTTATTTGGTACAGTTGCGGAAGTATCGTTAGAAAAAACAGCAGCCACGCTAATTAATGCGTACTTACCTACATAAATCTTAATATTTTCTCTACTGATAAAATCAGGTAAAACAAATGGCAGCAAAAATCCCCGTTACCGTGATCACAGGCTTTTTAGGTAGTGGTAAAACCAGCCTAATTCGCCATTTACTACAAAACAACCAAGGACGCCGCATCGCTGTTTTAGTCAACGAATTTGGCGAACTTGGGATTGATGGCGAGTTGTTGAAATCCTGTGAAATTTGCCCAGAAGATGGCGAAAGTAATATTTTTGAATTAACCAACGGCTGCTTATGTTGCACCGTTCAAGAAGAATTTTTCCCGGCGATGCAGCAGTTAATCAAGCGGCGCGATAGTATCGATTGTATTTTGATTGAAACTTCTGGTTTAGCCTTACCAAAGCCGTTAGTGAAGGCTTTTCGCTGGCAAGAAATTCGCAACGCCGCCACAGTAGATGCGGTAATTACGGTAGTTGATTGTGCAGCAGTAGCATCAGGCACATTTGCTAGCGACCTGGAAGCAGTAGCAGCGCAACGCCAAGCCGATGATAGTCTAGAACATGAAACACCGTTGCAAGAACTGTTTGAAGATCAACTTGCTTGTGCTGATTTAGTAGTGTTGAATAAAACCGATTTAGTGGATGATGAGACAAAAGCGCAAGTTGAAGAGTTAATTAAACAAGAATTGCCGAGAGTAGTGAAGATTGTTGAAAGCGATGCCTCCGGCGGGCTACGCCTACGCGCTCAACTCGATCCATCTATATTATTAGGATTGCACGCCGCCGTCGAAGACAATTTAGATAGTCGTCCCAGTCATCACGACACCGAAGAAGAACACGAACATGACGAAGAAATTATCTCAACTCACGTAATTTTAGACCGTGCCTTTGACCCACAAAAACTGCTTATTCAATTGCAAACATTGGCACAACAGCAAGAAATTTACCGAATTAAAGGCTTTGTTGCAGTGCCTAACAAACCTATGCGTTTAGTAATGCAAGGCGTAGGGACACGATTTGATCAATTTTATGATCGCCCTTGGCAGCCTCAAGAGGCGAGGCAAACCCGTTTAGTTTTCATCGGTCGTGATTTGAATTCCTCGGAAATTGAGTCGCAACTTGTAGGGTTAGCAAGTTAAATTTTGAAATTAAACCACAGATGCACACAGATAAACACAGATAATTAATTTAAATTATTTATGACTATTGTTCAACTGTTTAACGTTGCTAATCTTTTCGTTTTGCCTTTTTGGGCTTTGATGATTCTCCTGCCAAATTGGAAAGTTACGCGGCAAGTTATGGAATCATATCTGCCTTTTGTGGCGTTAGCTGGAGTGTATTTGTATTTGTTCGTCAGCAGCATTACACCAGAAAACGCCCAAGCTTTATCGAATCCTCAGTTAGCCGATATTGCTCGATTTTTTTCAGACGAAAAAGCCGCTGCAACGGGCTGGATTCATTTTCTAGTTATGGATTTGTTTGTCGGTCGCTGGATATATTGGGAAGGGCAGAAAACAGGTATTTGGACAATTCATTCCCTGGCGCTGTGTTTTTTTGCAGGTCCAATGGGATTACTTTCTCACATCTTTACTTACTGGATCGCTAAAACATTTTACCGGAGTTCTGAGAGTGAAGCGGCGACAGTTACAGACAAAACTCCATCATCAAGTAATACTTAGCGATTAGCGATTAGCGATTAGTTAAAAGCTAATCGCTAGTTCTATAAATACCTAAGATTTTGCGCTTCTATAGTTAGCATCAAGCCAACAGCGCGGTAAACTTTCACCAGAAGGAAAAACTAGATTGTCTTTTTTATAAGATTCAGCGTCTTGTTCTTCTTGACCTTCTTGGTCTTTTCCCTGAACAACTTCAGTATTAGGGTTTATTAATTCATCAACCTTAAGAATTTTCACCAATTCACCGGTGTCTTTGAGTTGTAAAAGCATAGAGATAGCCTCCATAAGTTTGCATGAATAGTAAGCGCGATTTTCAATATAAATGAGTCCCGCATCTGCTAGGTATTCGGGACTTGGGACTGGTTCGTGGTTAGTGGTTAGTAGAAAAAATCTTTTTACCAAGTTTATCTGTTGTTTATGCTTGAGTAAATTCCCAAGTGTAACTTTTATGCATTCGTGATACCTTTTAAAAGAGGTTTAATCGCAATGCATATTACGAAGGATAAAGCAACGGAAAATTAAAATTCGCTCTGATATTTTTCCAGGATATCTACAAGATTGACTTGGCATTGCAGCGGCAATAAATCAATTAAAGGAAGTTCACGTTTGCCACCGCCAATTTTTACAGGGATGGATTCTAATACTTTTATTACTCGGTCTTCATCCACGGACTTAGAGGTAAGTAAAGGATACATCTTTTCTGCAACGACGGTATGCAGTTTGGCATTTGATAGAAAAAGATGCCACTTGGCAATATCTATATATATGTTTTCGCCTATTTCAGCTGCTAGGGCTTCTAGTATTTCTGTGGTGTTAGTTTTAGCCATACAAATGACCCCACATAAGGATCGTGAAATCTCAACTTAATTAAGATTATCGCTCAATTATCCGGCTTAATTCTACTGCCACAAGATACAATCGCCCTAGCTGTTGATTCCGTCTTCAGGTGGACTTTGGTGGTGTTTGTGAGTAATCGGCGATCGCGGCAATATAAATCAGATGCGCCAATAATACCACTATCCAACCTGCTGTTAACCAAGGCAGCCACTCCCAGGTAGCTGCTTTGAAGTTGTGAAAAAACCACAAACCAGAGTTTATCGGCGCGAAAATCGCCACATGCATGGCAAAGTTCATTCGGTCATCTAACTTACGGTAATCTGGGTCATTGCGATCGGGTTGACGAGGCCAACGAGGAGGCATAAATATTTGTTACAGACTTTTACAAAATTGCTTTCTGAACCATTCTAGGATTTTTGCGGGTGTCTGTGATAACAACATGGAGTGGTGAACTTTCATTAAAGTTATCCGCCCATTGGTCAGCCTTGGCATTTTGGCGGTTTTCTGCTTTCCTAAATTGAACGACTGAATTTTTCTAAAATTGCCGCGACTGGTAAGCCTGCAACTGCGCGCGCAACTGGGCAATTTCTTGAGCCATGTCTATAACCATTGCTGCTCCGACTAAATTTAGTCCTAAATCCTGACGCAAGCGCAGAATTTGACTGATACGAGCAACATCACGCGATCGCAACATTTCACCAATTGGTGAAATCAATCCTAACGCAGCAAAGCGTTCTACCACTGCAATTGATGTCTGTGTAACTGAAGCTGCATATTCAAACGTATAGAGGCGATCGCCTTCTTGTGTGACAACCACTCGTGATAGACTACTCTGATTCATACCTTCACCTCATCTAAACCAGCACGCGGATCAAAAGTGCTGTTGTCGCGAATCTTTTCATAACACTCGTGTTCAATCAAACTCAGATCCTTGGGAGATACAATCTGCAACTTGACAATCAAATCGCTGCGTCCACCTTTTGGTAGTGACCATCCTTTGCCGCGTAGCCTTAAGGATTGTCCAGAACGCACACCCGCCGGAATCTTCATTGTGACACTACCATCGGGCGTTGGGACTTTAATTTGCGCCCCCAAAACGGCTTCATCCGGTCTAATTGGGACTTCACCAACAATGTTATCTCCATCAAATTGGAAAAAGGGATGCGGCAATACCTCGATTGTCAGGTATAAATCTCCCCGTTGTTCTGAAAATGGGCTGGGACGACCTTTACCCTTGATGCGGAGGCGGCTAGCAGGTTTTGCCCCCGGTGGAATGCGGACAGTAACCGTTTCATCGTCGATTTGCAGCCGCTTCTGTACTCCGTGGAATGCTTCGGAAAAAGTTAGTGTAATTGCTGCTTCTGTATCAGGTGCAGGTGCTTGGGTGCCAAAATCTTCATAAAAATTGCCAAAGCCACCCTCACGACCTGTAGATGTCCGATAGGTATAAGTTTTGCGCCCAGTTCTACCTGCGCCACCAACGCCACCAAGTAGGTCATTGATAAAATCATCAAAATTGCCGTAGGAGTCGAAATCAAACCCGCCGACATCAACTTTTGTACCTGTACCCCGTGGAGGTGCGCCGCCTGCACCTGCTTGCTGCCAATATTGACCAAATTCGTCGTATTTTTGGCGTTTTTCTGGATCAAAAAGAACCTCTTGAGCTTCATTAATTTCTTTGAAGCGTTCCTCCGCTTCTTTATTTCCAGGATTCAGGTCGGGGTGATACTTACGTGCCAGCTTGCGGTAGGCTTGCTTAATCTCCTCCGGTGTCGCTGTTTTGCTCACCCCTAGAATCTGGTAATAATCTTTGAAGTCGGTTGCGGCTGGCATATCTCTTCCATCGATGTTGCTGAATGGAAATTCGTTTCTAACTATACGAGACTCGAACACGAGAGCGCCGAGTATCAGATAATATTCTCTTTTTATAAATTTGGTTTGAGCAAGTATAAATAGGACTGACAGCACAATGTTTTTGTGGAAATTGTCCTGTCAATCCTGCGGTCTATAGTTTTCTGGCAGTATTAGTTAAAGCGCCAGATATATCAAGGCTTAATTAACCAGAGGCTTGGACGAAGGTTAACCCAAGTTAACTAGCTTGAGGTGCTTGCTGCTGACTTTGTTCTTGCTGCGTTTGTCCGTTTTGTTGTCCGTTAATAGCCTGATTATTTTGTCCGTTCAGACTAACTGTGACAACTCTGTTCTTTTCTTCTTCAGCTTTCGGTAATGTCAAGCACAGGACGCCGTTCTTAAATTCAGCTTGTACTTTATCGTTTTGAATTCGAGCAGGTAAAGGAACGATCCGTTGGAATCTGCCATAGCGGAATTCGGAACGTTTCACACCTTTGTCGTCGTTCTTAATTTCTGATTTGCGCTCACCAGTGATAGCAACGGCTTCTGAGGTAACTTTTACATCCAAGTCATTGGCTTCTAACCCAGGAACTTCTACCTTGAGTTGAATTTCCTCAGGAGTTTCATGGATTTCTGCTGCCGGAATAAAAGAATACCCAGCCATCTCCGCACCGCCATCGCCAGTAGTCATCATGCGATCAAACAGGCGATTCATTTCGCGTTGCATACTAGAAATCTCGCGGAATGGGTCAAAACGTTCCATTTCCCGGAAAGGGTCAAAACGCACTATTGCCATGTTTTTACCTCCTATATTTATCTGATGCAATAGTTCTTCTGTTCTTTAACTTCAATTTATCAAGGGCAAAACGTAGGCTCATCAACCAAATGGATGAGTTTTTGTTTTTAATTTTCAGTATCTCAAAACACTCTTTTACATAATATTTTTATCCGTAAAAAAAAAGTAAAATTATCAAGATAATTTTTGTGATTTTTCCTCAGCCAATAAAGGGAAATTTGGGTAACTCTTTTGATAGAGATAGCAAATGCATCTGCTTGTCAATAATGAACATCACACATGCAATGCTGAGGAATGATTTGAGATGGCAATATTATTTTTGCGTCAAGTAATCTCCTGACTTCCCCCCCATCTTACTCACCAGCCGAATCGATTCAATTTGAATCGACTTTTCTAAAGCTTTCGCCATATCGTACAACGTTAGAGCCGCAACCGAAACGGCAGTTAGAGCCTCCATCTCTACGCCTGTTTCGCCTTTGGTTTTGACTGTTGCTTGAATTTGATAACCGGGTAGTTGCGGATCGGGTACGATCTGCACTTCAATTTTTTGCAGCGGCAAGGGATGACACAGGGGAATCAAAGAAGCTGTCTGTTTGGCAGCCATAATTCCCGCTAACCTCGCTGTTCCCAACACATCCCCTTTGGGAGCATTTCCAGCTTCAATAGCCGCAAAGGTTTCACTCAACATCCGTACAGTGGCGGCGGCTACGGCTTGGCGGACTGTGGCTGCTTTGTCAGACACATCCACCATCTGTGCCTGTCCCTGATGATCCAGATGAGTTAAGTTGACAGAATTATCTGGAAAATTGTCTTGCGTCATTTGGTTGGGATGTGTTAATATGTTTTTTTGTTAGGGCGTGTAGCTCAGTGGACTAGAGCACGTGGCTACGGACCACGGTGTCGGGGGTTCGAATCCCTCCTCGCCCGTTTTTAAAGTTATGAGTTAGGAGCGGACTAACGCCGCCCCTACAAGAGTTGAGAATTAATACTCACAACTGCTAACTCATAATTCATAACTTACTTTAAGGCGTAAGCATCTGGACTGCGACCGGTCGCAAACCGGAATGAGTGGGCTGGGTCTTTGCCGGATAAACTTATGAAAATTAGAAGTGCCAGGAAAGTTAAAAGGGCGGCGTAACCAAACATATCGCGGTAGCCAACTTGTTCGGCAATCGAACCGAGAACTGGACCTGCGATCGCTATCCCGACATCTAATCCCGTGATACATACAGCAAATATCCGCCCTCTTTCTTGCGGCAAGGCGCGATCGGCTATCATAGTGGAAATCATCGGCATGAGAGTACCAGAACCAGCACCTTCAATAATTGCTGCAAACAAGAAAGCAGCCGCGCTGTTTGCCTTCCACAGCAGTACCATCGCTCCTGTGTAAACAACTAAGCTGATGGTAATAAATAAACCACGACCAAAGCGATCGCTCGCCCGACCCGTGAATAACCTGACACTAAAACTAGCGATCGCTCCAGCTGTGTAAAACAATCCAGCATTTAAATCCACCCCTGTTGATTTGATGAACAACGGCGCAAAGGTATGCAAAGTACCAAAAGCCAAGCCGATCAACAACATAACTACAGCCGGGATTCTGACTCTGGGACTAATCAATATTCGCCATAATTGATTATCGTTGTTTTCACCTGGTTCACTAGTTTGGATTGGTGGATTAACGATTGGTAAGATACATAACAGCGCCAATCCACCTAATGCGGCTGCTGAGACAAATAACGCCGTGTAACCAGCCCCAGCTTGTAAATAACCGCCTAGTGCCGGTCCGATAGCCAAGCCAATCGGAGTTACCAGACTCATGTAACCAATGACTTCACCACGATTTGTTTCATCAGACAAGTCTGCTACCAGCGCTAAATAGCCCGTGGTAAAGGCTGCAATACTAATGCCGTGAAAAGCACGCAGCACCATTAATAGAGGAATCGATTTGACGACCAAAAAACCAAAAGGTGCGATCGCTGCTACCACTGTACCGATGAGCAAGACAATCTTACGACCTCGCCGATCCGCCGTCTTTCCCAACCAAGGACGAGATAGCAACAATCCGATGGCGAAACTACCCATAACAATGCCAATTTGCTGCTTGGTTGCGCCCACATGCTCAATGTAAAGCGGTAGGGTTGGTAATAGCGAACCCATACTAGACCAGAATAATAAACCTGCTGTAAATAAAATCAGCAGGTTACGCCGCAGTCGGGCATCAAATGTGCGAAATAGTTTCACGGTAGATGCAAGTTAATTTTTAGGGTCAATAGTCAAGAGTCAAAAACCCTTGGACTCTGGACAAATGACAAATGACAAATTATTACTATTGTTATTTTACTTTACATTTTTCGCCACTACCTCGCGCACGCGATAGATTCGGCATCCTTGGGATTTGTGGTAACTACGCATTAGCAATGCCGCGTATACCGAAGCAAAATAGCTGTACCCCAGTCGGGAATATGTCTGTAGGGTGCGTTAGCACTTTTGGTAACTCATCCTACCTCTATGGTTTAATTATTTGAAAGTTTCTCTAAGCTGGCAATATTTAAATTTTTGAACCTATTACCTCTTTTAGGATAACGAGCTACTATAATTCGTGATTTCCAAAATTTATCTAAAAAACTAAAATACAATTGCTTAAATTTCCGCATTTTTGAGGAAATGCCTATCCTGGGGTTAGGAAAACACGCAATTTAATAGATAGTTTTCTACGCCTTTTTTCATATTCCTAAAGCTAGATGTAGTTTTTGATAGTTACAGCAAACTAGATAATAAATCAGCATCGACCATAATAGCCATGAATACTGAAAATAAAGCAAATTCAAATAATATTTCGCCCAATTCCGCTCAACCTGAAACCAAAGAGGAACTCAACGAAAGAGCTCCTACGGAATTTGGACTTAGCGTTACTTTAGGAGTTTTAACAATTCTTATTATTGCCGCAAGTGCTTATTTTGGATTTGTCCGCTAATAACTCAAGAGAGAAGGTTTTGTACGAATCTGGGAATAAAGAGTGAACTACCCACCACTAACTCGGAGTACCGAGTATAGTGGGGGACGAGGGCGCGAATCAGTTAACAGCAGAAACAGTTAATCTTTGCAAATTATTGTACGGGCGGTGTAAAGAGCGCCCGTACATGCTAATAATTTTGATGAATTTGTAACTTTACTTAACGCTTTTGGTGACTACCTGGCGCACGCGATAGATTGGGCGTCCTTGGGATTCGTGGTAAGTACGCATCAGCAACTCTGCTAACAAACCGAAGCAAAAAAGTTGTACCCCAGTTACTAACAATAGAACCGCCAAAATCAGCAAAGGGCGATTACCAATGTCTACATGAAAAGCTAATTTGACGAAAGTCAAGTAAATGCCGATCGCCCCACCGGAAAGTATTGAAATTAAGCCTAACAGCCCAAAAACGTGCATCGGGCGTGTGAGGAACTTTTTCATAAACAAAATGGTTAACAAATCCATCAACACCCGGAAAGTCCGCGACAAACCATACTTACTGTTACCAAAGCGACGCGCATGGTGACGCACGGGCATTTCTGTAATTCTCGCTCCTTCAATGTACGCTAAAGCTGGTAAAAATCGGTGCAGTTCGCCATACAGGTTCATATCTGCCACTAGTTCGGCACGATAAGCCTTCAGCGAACAGCCATAATCATGAATATTTACACTAGTAGTCCGCCGAATTAGCCAGTTGGCAATTTTGGAAGGAAGTAACCGTTTCACGGCACCATCTTGGCGGTTTTTGCGCCAACCACTTACCAAATCGTAGCCTTCTTCCAGCTTTGCCAACAACAGCGGTATATCTGCTGGGTCATTTTGCAAGTCAGCATCCAAAGTGACGATCGCTTTTCCTACAGCATGATTAAACCCAGCTGACATCGCTGCACTTTGACCGTAATTGCGTCGCAAAATCACCGCTTTTAAATCGCTGCGTGTTTGCGCTGCTTGCGTGAGAAACTGCGCTGAACCATCTGTGGAACCGTCATCTACACAGATGATTTCATAACTTAACTCACTTGCAGTTAAAGTTGAAGCGATCGCCTCCAACAAATGCGGCAAACTTTCCACTTCATCTCGCACCGGCACCACTACCGAAACATCTGGGATAACCGACGACATCGCCCCATTTTGCCCAGTTATCCTTTCAGAAATTAACCCACTCCTCATATTCTTCCCTTGTCCTCAGCGTCTTTGTGGTTCGTAACTCTTCACAACTCTGCCTGCGCCTCGCAGCTGTTGATAATATGACTGACTAACTGCATCTCCCTGTTCCGTCAAACAGTCAATCGCAATTCCATTCCGCCCCTTCTCTTTCCCAGAACTATGGATGTAGTAACCATCCGCCAAATAAAGCCCGACATGAGTAGCTTTTTGGGGCGTGCCAAAAAATACCAGGTCGCCTGCTTCTAGTTCTGCTTTCGTAATTGGCTGGGTGAATTCTTCCTGCTGATAAGCGTCTCTCGGCAACCAAATACCCACAGAAGCAAACGCCGCCTGCATCAAGCCTGAACAGTCGTAATTTGGTCCTACAGTACCACCCCAAAGGTAATAATTTGATTGTTGCATTGCTTTTTGGGTAAAAACAATCACCTCTGCTAGGAGTTTTTTTATCTGAGATTCAGAAAATGAACTAGCTCGATAAGGTACAGTAGCAGATTGTAATAAACTCAAATCTGCCAGCGACACCCAACCTGGATAGTCGTCCTCAGACAAACACACCTCAACGGCTGAATCATGATGATTTGATGTCATCCGCAAATGTCGCCCTGCTACGGCTTGAGTTGCCAAGCGCGTACATTCAGGAGAATCATATAAGTTCAGGTCAGCTAGACACTGATACTCACCTGATGTTGGATTTTGGATTTTGGATTCTAAATTAAAGGACATCCTTCAAGAACAATGATTTTCTTTATAGATGACGAACAACTGGAAAATCTGGGTAATGGCATTTTAGAGGCAACTTGGGCACAATTTCCGACTTTAGCCCGTAACCAAATTGCTCTAACTTGGATTGTCTACGATCCGCCAGTACTAGTAAATACTGGTGGTGCTTTAACTCCAAATGCTTTTTGGAACCACTCTGTACGTGGTTTCACATATCGTGGCGTTGAGCGAATTTATCCCGCAAGTGTAGTAAAACTGTTTTACCTGGTAGCGGTAAACGAATGGCTAGAAAAAGGCATGACTACAACTTCCAAGGAGTTGGAAAGAGCCTTGCGCGATATGATTGTGGATTCTAGCAATGATGCTACCAGCTTAATTGTGGATGTGCTGAGTGGAACTACATCAGGTCCAGAATTACCGACGGGACCTTTTGAAACTTGGAAGCATCAGCGCAATATTGTTAACCGTTATATCAAGTCTTTGGGGTGGGAAGAATTGGAGACGATAAACGTCTGCCAAAAAACTTGGGGTGATAGTCCCTATGGGCGGGAACGGGCATTTTATGGGGAAATGCTGGAGAATCGCAATATGCTGACCACAAATGCCACCGCCAGATTATTGCATACTATTGTTGGTGGGGTGGCAGTTTCTAGTAGGCGATCGCAAGCAATGATGGCTTTACTAAAACGCAGTATTAACCCCGATGATTTACCAACAGATGTTGAAGAAGACCAAATTACAGGATTTTTAGGTAGTGGACTTCCCCAAAACGCCCAAATTTGGTCAAAAGCCGGTTGGACAAGTCAAGTTCGCCATGATGCCGCGTATATTGAATTACCAGATAAACCACCGTATCTTTTAGTCGTATTTACAGAAGGCAAAGCACAGGCTAAAAGCCGCGAAATTTTGCCCTTTGTCTCCAAGCAGTTTGCCGAAGCCATCAGCGGTTTGGGATAAAAAGACTGGGGAATGGTTAGTGGTTAGTTTCAATTTCTGCCCTGGTCGAAACATTTGTAGAGACGTTACATGTAACGTCTCTACGACAGATTTAAACGTGAAATCATATTTTTCAGCAACGCCCTTATTTATCACGAACCAAACTAGAAGACATAACCGCACGAATTGTCTCTAACGTGATAAAGAATTGCAAATTAAGTAACTTGATGAGCAATAAACTTTTTTGCCGCCAGCAAATTTTCAGTTTAAAGGAACTTTTCCAGCAGCTTGAAGTCGATAACAATCAGTAGCTTAACATAAAAATAAAAAGATAATAGCAAGTTTACGGATTTTTCATGAAAAACTTATGAATTTCAGCAGGCATAAGGTCAAGAAAAACTGGAAATTTATTGACTTCATATGTTATTACTTCGAGCAGTACGCTCATCAATAGATGAAAATTTTGTAAAGCCTTAACCATTTGAAATCGAGCGACGGTTGCACTTCACGCATGGCGAGGCTTGTCGTTAGATATTGGAACTTTGTGGAACCGATGTTTCGCCCGTGGGAAATTAAGGGCAGGCGAGAATCAGACAAAAACTATATTGACACAGAGGCTTGCGCCTGTTGCCACTTGCTGTAACCTTATTTCTATAGATAATTTTTGTCATCCGTTAAATTCTGGATATAGTACCTTATTCTTTGGTGTCAGATATCAAGTATTTTCTACCCAATTAAGGATGTAGAAATTGATTTTTTGGTGTTAAATTTTGAATATTGCCACAAGTTGACTCAAAACAACCAAACCCTTTATCTGTTCTGGCAATATTCTTTGAGGAGTGATTGTGAATACTATTTTTCTTCGTAAAAGTGTTTTTTGGTTGCCGAGTATAACTGCTCTAACAGTTTTAGGTAGCGGCTTATCTGCTGTTGCCCAGACAATGAACACAGTGAGCAGTAATCAGTCAACTCAGTTATCCACAACTGAAACGTCTGCCGACCAAATGAGTGCTGAAGTAGAGACTAAAACCCAAAGCTTCTCTACTCAAACACAGACAAACTCAAGTGTCTCAGTAGTCAATTCAGTTTCGGTCTCTGATTCTACTAATTTGCAGCAGTTCCCCAGCATTGCTACCGAGGAAACTGCAAATACAATAGTCACACCTGTTCCAGGGACAACCTCAACCTCATCTGCCGCACTCACTGCCGAGTACCCAAAGCCTACTTCTCAAGCATCTGCGCCTAAATCTGATCCTAGGGTGGCACAAGCGGATATTGATCCGGGTAGACCTACCCGTGGTGGGAGCAGCTATGTGGGTGTCGCTGGCAATATTGGCTTAAGTGGTGGTGACTCAGCTTTGGGCGACAGCAATTTTATGGTCATCAGCAAAATCGGACTGTCAAATGCTATATCGGTGCGACCGGCGGCGGTATTTGGGGACGATACTACTTTTCTAATTCCCGTTACCTACGACTTGTCCTTCCAGCAGGCATCAGATCCATTTAGCGAACCATTGGCGATCGCTCCTTACGTCGGCGCTGGTGCAGCTATTAAAACTGGCGATGATACTCAAGTTGGCTTTTTAGTATCTGGTGGCGTTGATGTGCCTCTAACTTCTCAATTTACGGCAAATGCTGCTGTAAATGCGGCATTTTTCGATGAAACCGATATCGGATTGTCAATAGGAGTCGGTTACAACTTCGGTCGCTTTTAGCAGTAGTAGGGGCAAAGGCTAGCCTTGCCCCTACAAAAGTTAAGAATTTTTAAGTTATAACTCTTAAGCCAAAACGCAAACCTTTTTATTTGGGGCTAACTTTGTCAATTACGGAGATTTTGCCATCGTCCCCAACAGTCCAAACATCGTAGACACCGACGACATCGCCTTTTTCGTCAACATCTACGTTGCCGCTGGCTCCCTGGAAGTTAATATCTTTACCCTCTTTAAGTAATTTCAACCCCTCGCAGACATCAGTAACTTCTGTACCTGGGGCATTGGAAACTTCGCGGATTTTGCTGGCGATGCCAACACCGGTGTTTTCTTTAGCGGCTTGCGCTGCCAGAACTAACAAGGCTGCGGCATCCCAAGCTTGGGGAGCATATTCCCCTGGTGCGCCGCCTTTTTTGGATTGCCATAGCTTGTTTAAAGCATCTAATGCTTTACCATTGGAGCCAGGTACGGTACCGATCGCTCCAGTTATGAGATTTTTGCCGTCACCGCCTTTACCAACTTGTTCAGGGAAGGTAGGTGCTTTTACGCCATCTGTGAGCATAATCTGCACGCCTTTAGTTAGACCTTGCTGGTAGGCAGATTTGAGGAACAAACTGCCTGTTTCCGCGTACAGCACCGCCAGCACTGCATCCGGCTTACCAGCAAAAGCCGCTCCTGCTTCGGTGTCAAATGTTTGAGCCTTGGGGTCGTAGCGGACAGGCTTGTCTTTATTAACTACGGTTCCGCCCAATTTTTCAAAAGCTTGCACAAATGCTTTTTCAAAACCAACGCCGTAATCGTTGTTAATCACTACAGTAGAAACTCGCTTGAAACCTTTTTTGTTAGCAAGTTGGGCTAAAGCTAGTGCCTGGTAGGTATCGGGGGGAGCAGTACGCGCCCAAAACTGGTTGGAATTGCCGCCTTTAAAGTCACCTTTTTGCGCTCTTTCGGTAAACACGGGGCTGGTGCTACCTGGGGAAACCAGCATCACTTTATTTGGCACAGCAATTGAGACAGCGGCACTGGAGACGCTGCTGGCAAAGGAACCAACTACACCAGCAACTCTATCCAAAGTTGCCAGTTTGCTCATACCATTAGCACCAGCTTTCGGGTCTGTTTGGTCGTCTACTTGTACGAGGGTTACTTTTTCCCCATTCACACCGCCGCAAGCGTTGACGGTATCGACGAGCAAGGGAACGGAACCAACCATCTGCTGTCCGACCGAAGACAAATCACCTGTTGTTGGTAGCAGGCTACCAATTTTCAACCCTTTAACATTGCTAGCTGTGGTAGTTGAGCTGGCTGGGGAGGTATTAGCTTGCGTGTTACCCGTGCCATTAGGGCTACTGCCAGTTTGTGCGGGTTGCGTACAAGCCGCCGTTAAGAAACCAGTTGCTAGGGTAGCTAAAGCCAGGGCTAAGGCAGAATTAATTTTTTGCATAAATTACTTTCACTCCTCTGATATGTGGGAGCCTGAAAGTAAGATTGTAACTAGAAAATCTAGTTAGTTTCATCTTACAAGACTCCGGATGATAAATAATATCATCATCCTTAGGGAGTAAAAATATCTGCCTGAAAGCCGATAATTCTTAGGGTTATCAAGGCTGGGAAAACGGAGAGGGAGGGATTCGAACCCTCGGTACGGAGTTGCCTGCCGTACAACAGATTAGCAATCTGCCGCTTTCGACCACTCAGCCACCTCTCCAGGGTCACGAATAGTAATATTATCAGACTTTCATGTGAGATGTCAATAGTTTTTTGTCATTTGCCATTTGTCAAAAGTAATTAGCACTCAGACAAAGGACAAATGACTAATTGATCAAAGCACTTGCGATCGCAGCCAAGCCACTGGCAAACTGCGTAACTTTTGGAACCCAGGTACGTAAGCACGTTGGCTGAACACATCGTAATTGTTGCGTTCGATTACATTCAAAATCCGACTGTAATGTATCAAAGCCGCCCACACGGGTAGGCGGGCATCAGGTGATAGGTGGGAGATTCCTTTTTCGGCTTTGCTATAGAATTGTCGTGCCCGTTGCATTTGGAAGCGCATCAGAGAGCGCCAGCGTTCATCTACGACACCTTTGAACAAGTCTTGCTCGGTGTAGTTGAATCGTGCCAAGTCTTCCTGAGGAATGTATATGC
Organism: uncultured bacterium; assembly: GCA_964245695.1. Lineage (GTDB taxonomy): Bacteria > Cyanobacteriota > Cyanobacteriia > Cyanobacteriales > Nostocaceae > Hassallia. The sequence continues at coordinate 17,208 of CAXTNZ010000113.1, forward strand.
GCCCCCGCTGTGCGTCCTCGCCAACATCCCGCAGGATGTTGGTAAGTTGGTGGGCAATTCCTAGAGCGATCGCTTCTTCAGTGGGAATATACGGCTGTTTATTCTGGTTCCACGGAACTGTATTTGGGGACTTATCCACACCCATCACCGCCGTTGACATCAAGCCTACGGTGCCAGCGACGCGGTAACAGTAGAGGTATAATTCCTCAAATGTTTCATAGCGACTACGGTATAAGTCCATGCGCTGACCAGCAATCATATCCCGAAAGGGCTGAATGTCCATTGGAAAGCGCGCTATGGTGTCCACCAAAGCTACATCAAAATTTTCCATTGGGCATCCAGTAAAAAGCGATTCCAGCTGCTGCTCCCATAGGTCTAGGGTTTCCGGGGTGGTAATAGCAGCAGCAGGACCATCTACCAGTTCATCTGTACGGCGACACCAAGCATAAATTGCCCAAATAGCGGGACGCTTTGCCGGACTCATTAGCAAAGTGGCTAGGTAAAAAGTCTTGGCATACTTTGCTGTAAGATGCCGACACAGTTTGTAGGATTCGTCCACACAGACCAGCGTTTTCATGCGCGCTTTGGAATCAGGCAGTTGCAGCATTCGTTGCAGGCGGTCGGGTTAGCGTTTGCAGGCTTGAGGAATTTACCTCTGGGTGTACTTCCGCGATCACCTGCGCTGTAAGCTTACCAGAAAGCACGGCGCCTTCCATACTCCCTAAGTAGCGTTGCATCGTGTAACTGCCTGTGAGATAGAAGTTACTAATCGGGGTAACTTGGGAGGGACGGTACTGTTGGCGACCTGGTATCGCCGTATAAACCGAGCGCGGCGTCTTGACGACATGATATTTCAGCAGTTTTGCTGGATTGTCTTTTCCTAAGTCGTCAGGAAAGAGTTTTTCAAGTTCGACTAGGGACGCGGTAACAATTTCTTCATCGGATTTGTCTATCCAATCTTTCGCTGGTGCTAAAACTAATTCCAGCATTGAGCGATCCGGATTGGCGTATTCACGGCAGGTATTGCTCATATCAGCATAAACGCTGAGAAGAGGCGATCGCGAAAATAATAGGTGGTCAATGTCTGTCAGTTTCCGGTCAAACCACAGATGTAAGTTAATTACCGGTACACCTTCTAAACCTTCCAGCTTTTGGAAAAACTCTATTTGCTGCCAAGGTTTTGGTAACAGCACTTTCATTACATCCACTGACATTGCCGAAACATACAAGTCAGCGGTGATAATTTCATCGGCTGCGCCATTCAGTCCCCGAATCAGAAATGCTTTTACGGTCCCATCTTCGTTGAGCATTATCTCTTTCAAGGGCGCATTTAACCGCACTTCGCCGCCACCTTCGGTTATATGATCTACTATCGGTTGACACAATCGCTCGGTAGGAGAACCATCCAAGAAGGCAATCTTAGAGCCGTATCGTTCTTGGAGAAAGCGATTCAGTGCAGTTAATAGAATTGTCGCGGAAACTTCATCCGGATTAATAAAGGTCAGCGCTTTGGATGCGGCGATAAAAATATCACTATTCACCCTTTCGTCTACACCTTGCCGTCTGAGCCACTCTATGAGAGTGTACTTGTCCATGTCCTCAACATACTTTTGACCGCGAACCACGGCTGGGAGTAGCCCAATGGCGAACTTAATCTTTTGCTCCCAAGTCAGCATGTCGTTGTTGCGAAGAATCGACGTAATCACATTGAAAGGAGCCGGAATATCCGGAACATCAAAACGTGACAGTGTTCCCGGCTTTTCAGGCTGATTGAAAATTAGCGTATGCTGTTTCCATTGCAGCCTATCTTCAATTCCTAGCTCTTTAAGTAACTGAAGCATATTAGGATATGCTCCAAAGAAAGCGTGCAATCCGGTTTCGTACCAGTCGCCGTCTGAGTCTTTCCACGCCGCTACTAAACCACCCAATACGTCTCGGCTTTCCAAGACAATTGGCGTGTGTCCTGCGTCCGTGAGATATTTCGCGCAGGAAAGTCCTGCTAAACCCGCACCAGCGATCGCTACTCGCATTTAACCTTACTGCTCTTCAATATTTCTTAATCGTTTTCTGGTTTTCATTATACGTTGCAATCCGTTACATTTAGCATTCAGGATTGCGATCGCTTCCCCAATTAAATGAATGCAAAACGCAATACCTACTCGCACCCGCGAGTCCTAAACCGTCAGAGCTATTGTCTGTGATGCTTTTGGGGCGGGTATCCTGACTTTATTGCGCTACATTCAGTCATAGCAGATTAAATTTGTAGGATATCGCCAAAATGCCCACAAAATAGCTTTATGGTATATTTTGTTTCAGTATCTATTTTTTTTCAGTAAATTTGTATATTTTTAAAATATTTTTTACCGTATTATTACAGTTGCCAATGCCGTTGATATCAATGTATCTAGGATAAAAGGTTATGTCCTCTAGGTTGAAAATCAGAATTGCTATACAACCATAGGTAAAGCATTATGTCAGTATCGCAACTTGAGCGCTTTGGACATCACCTGATAATGGGTATTTCTGGTACTACATTAAGCGATGATGATAAACGCGCACTTAGTGAATTGAAACCGATTGGGGTTATCTTTTTTGCGAAGAACTTTCGTCAGGGCACTCATTATCGAGTTTGGCTGGAAACTTTCAAGGATCTGATCGATCAAGTACGACAATACGCGGAACGCGACTTGATGTTTATTAGCCTTGACCATGAAGGAGGTTCTGTGATTCGCACACCTCTGCCGTTAACTCGATTTCCTCATGCCTTCCTGTTGGAATCGCTGGGGCTGGAAGTAGCAAAGGCAACAGCAGTAGAACTCAAGTCACTGGGAATCAATGTATCTTGGGCACCTGTAGCGGATGTTTTTTCTAATCCTGAGAATCCCGTTATTGGACCTCGCGCTTTTGGGACTACTGCACAAACTGCTGCACAAAATGCCTGCGATTACTATCTGGGATTGAAGGAATCAGGAATTTTGGGATGTGCTAAGCATTTTCCTGGACATGGAGACACTAGTCAAGACTCGCACATTGAACTACCAAGGCTAAATCTGACAGTAGAAGATTTGCGATCGCGTGAATTGATACCTTTTCAAGCGCTGATCAAAGAACATGTGCCGATGATTATGACCGCACACATTTTATTTCCTCAGATAGATGCAGATGTGCCGGCAACGCTGTCAAAGTCAATTTTAAATGACATCCTGCGTCAGGAACTTGGTTTTAAGGGAGTAATTGTATCTGATGACTTAGATATGAAAGCTGTCTCAGATATGTTTATCAAAAGTGGGACTGTGGCAAAGGCATTTAATGCTGGTTGCGATTTATTTATAGTGTCTCGCAATATCAATTCATCATCTCTGGAAAGGACTTATGCGATCGCTCTTGATTTCTCTCATTCGCTTGATAACGGTAGTCTTGATGAATCGGTAGTTACAGTAGCTAAGATGCGAATTGATAAACTACTTGAGGTAACTCCTCAATATATAGTTCATAGTCTGGACAAAGATACATTGTTGCAACATGCTGGACTAGCGATCGCTTGCAACTTTCAGGAGACTTAGCGATCAGCTTATATTAAGTTCGGTGAACTGGTCATAACAATCATAACCCCACCCCTAACCCCTCTTTGCAAGCGAGGAGGGGCTAGGGGGGTGTCGATTGCGGTGTGAGTAGCAAGACCTGCGGTTGTTGTCGCAATGTCCTAATTGTGAGGCAAGAATTCCAGTTCCGGCGTTGTGGGTTAATGGATGGTGGAGAACGGTGTTTCATGCCTTTTGCTGAGATGGTGAAATATCAGAAGCTTTGTTGATTTGTTTACATTGCTACCATGTAAGCGCTCTGCTGGGGCAAATGAGTATTCAGGATGTCCTCAGTGGATTAATAAGACTGGGAGACAAGCTTTGCATGGCAATGGATGCTGCATTACGGGTGATGTAACCCAAGAAAAATCTCCGAGATTTTACGGAACTTGCCGCTTTTGTGATGAAGTAATAGATAGATTTTGACACTGCACACCGACAAATGCCAGCTTTTAAGGCGTTAGTAAAGGCTTGAGATATATGGATGAGAAGCGTTTTCAAGAATATCAGAATCTGATTCAAGAGCTTTTGAATTGTCCTAATGGGGAAGAAGTGCAGATTTTGAATGCTAACCCGGATTTA
>CAXTNZ010000114.1:0-21237 GCA_964245695.1 uncultured bacterium
CCCTTCAGCGATCGCATTTAAGTGACAACAACCCTCCTAGTACTGGGTGGGTTGAAAGGTGATTATTGAGATTAAGCCTGGGTCAAGCCCTACGGCGCGATGTGACAACAACCCTCCTAGTACTGGGTGGGTTGAAAGAAAGAGAGCGACATAAAAAGTCTGAAGGATAAAGGGTGACAACAACCCTCTTAGTACTGGGTGGGTTGAAAGCAATAAATGCGACGACAGAATGCGATCGGCATAAAGTGACAACAACCCTCCTAGTACTGGGTGGGTTGAAAGGGATCGAACGATCCGGTTGAAAGTGATTGGGTAGCGCGATCACGTCGCCAACACCAATGGGATAGTTGAAAGGCACGACTGTTGATAAGCTAGATAGGGATTATTGCGTTGCTACTGTGCTTTTGCGGATGGGAGGGTTGAAAGAAGTTCCTTACACCACATCAAAACCTGTGGAACTATATACCGCTGAGTTACGAGACAAATTCGAGGGTTCAGCCGTTACGTTAAAGATATACTAGAGTCAAGGCTGGTCAAGAAACGCAAAAATACAACTTATTGTGTATGGTCACTAGACTTGTGAGCCAAAGTGACAGCAATTTGTCATCAGTGCTTAAACGACATTAATGTGTCACAACGACACCAATGTGTCACCGATGACAAATAATCTGTCACTGTACAATATGAAAGAAAAAGCCGCGAAAGTCAATATTTCGCAGCTTCGGTGTGGTGTGAGGAACTTAACTATCTATTATCATAAAGGCAGCTACTAATACAAAGACGCTCGTAACAGTTTTGGTAACAGAAATTTTCTCAAAAATAAAAAGCCGTGGGAACTTCAACGAGTCCACGGCTTTTGGTATGGTGTGAGGAGTTTTAACTCATCTGATATTAAACCCATCTGATCACGAGCGATGCGCTTGTAACAGTTTTTGAAACAGACTTACCCTCATACAATCTAAGTGTATAATTGAGCCGTCAATCCAAAATCAACTGACTTTACACCAAAGCACCACCACAACTCGAACCACATCCAGCGGTACAACCATAACAATAAGCAGCAGTTTGTACCTCATCAATTAAGTCTAAACTACCAGCTTCTAGCAACTTAGCAACTGTGAGAATTTCACCGTTGCGAGTTTTTGCAGGTAGCTTCATCATCTGGTTGAAGTCGCAATCATAGACATTGCCCACATAGTCAATTGAAAGTTCATCGCGGCACATCAAATTCTCAACCGTACTGGCATTAAAATGCGACTCTAAAAACTGCAAATATGGCGCATAGAGTTTCTTGCGTTCTAAATGCATTTTAGTCCTGCCAACTGGCAAGTTTGTGATGGTGAATAAGTTGTTAAATACAATCCCAAAATGTTCTTGCAAGAACATTTTGTAATTCTGTTCCAGCTTACTTTGTTCCGGAGCTAAGGAAAATTTTTCACTGTTAGGTAATGGGGAATTGTACACCAAGTCCAAAATTAAATCTTGCTCTTTACCATAGCCAACTTTGTTAAGCAATTGCAGGGCGCGAATTGAATTATCAAAAACACCAATACCGCGCATTTTATCAACATTATCTGCCAAATAACATGGCAGCGAAGCAACAACTCTCACTTGATGTTTGGCAAAGTATTCTGGTAAATCACCAAAACCATCTTCAAAAAAAATTGTCAAATTAGACCTAACAATTACCTGTTTATTTGCTGCCCTTGCTGCTTCTACCAGTGGCTTAAATCCATAATTCATTTCTGGTGCGCCACCAGTTAAATCTACAATCTTAATTTCGGGGAATCTGTGAATTACTTCTATCAACTGTTCACAGATTAGGGGCGAAAGTTCTTCTGTTCGTTTTGGTCCCGCTTCCACATGGCAATGTGTACAGGCAAGGTTGCAGCGTTTCCCTAGATTAATTTGTAAAACAGAGATTCCCTTTTTTGTCAAGGGATAATTAAGTTTGTTTTTAAAAGGTGCTAATGCTGTTTGAATCATGATTTATGCCTAATGTGCAGAAGCAAAATTGAGCGCTTAGAAAATGTTAACAGGAAAAAATAATTTCAGTAGGGTGCATTAGGCAGAGACTATTAGTAAGTTTTTAGTAATTAAACTTGCCGTAACACACCGCATAAAAATGGTGCGTTAACCAAGTGGAACGCAACCTACAAATTGCAATATTTACTTCAATTAACAACAACCACCGCCGTCATAGTACCATGTTGAATCGGTAATAATTATTTCTTTTGGCATGAAATCGGCGAGTTTTGCTGCTGTCTTATCACATACTGCCGCCGGAACACCACGTTGAAGAATATGTCCTGCTGAATCATCAAAAATCTCTTCTGAACCCGCGTAAATTGCTGTTTTACCTGTGAAGATACAAGCACCATCTTCGGGAATGGGAACTTTGAAAGAAACAGAATCAAGACTTTCTAAAAGTAAATTATCTTCTAAATTGTAAGTTTGAGAATCTAGAAGACGATAAGGACGACGGGCACGAATTTCAACTTGACCAAAGCCAGCATTGATGATACGTTGAGTATAGTCTTCATAGGTGAGTGCGCCTGATAAACACATCGCTCGTAACCGCTCATCTTGTTGTAAATGAAGGGGAATTGCACGAGTAGCGATCGGGTCACTCATTTGCAAGCGTCCACCTGGTTTTAATACCCGATATGCTTCCTTTAAAGCACGAGTTAAATCTTCAGGTTCAAAAATGTTGAAAAGGCAATTTTGTGCCACTACATCGACAGAAGCATCATCAACTGGTAACTTAAAAGCATCGCCTTCGCGAATTTCCACAAAGGTGGTGTCAAACCAGGGGTTTTCTTGTGCCGCAATTTCCAAATTGCGTGTAGCAGCTTCGCGCATAGCTGCAACCGGATCGACGGCAATTACAGCACTCCTACGACGGGAAAAATAAGCGAATTGCAAGGCTTCTAAGCCCCCGCCAACACCGACATACAAGACAGTTGGTAGGTTTGCGAGTTCAGTGGGGTGAACAGTTGTGCCGCAACCATAATTCATTTCCTGCATTTGCAAGGGAATTTTCAACCCTGGTAGTTGCAGGGATGTACTTTGGACACAACAAAGTCCAACTTGCGGTGTTTGGGCGACTTCGCTGTAAAATTGCGCTGCTGCTTCTAAATAAGTCATTGCACTCCTGGATTATCTACCCCTTTAAGTTTACCTGCAAACAAATTGGTGGTGTACTTACATATTGCAGCAATACAGATGCAAGTTGTTTCGCCTGCCTCACAAGAGATTAATTTTTTTGAGGAGAGGGATTTATTCGCCCTTATTGTATATGTAACTGCAAAATGTCATCTGTAATTTTTAGGAGTTTTTAGGAACAACTTGTAGTTATTGTTTCGTAAATATTTTTAGGGAAAATGCCATGAAGAGTTTGTTTTACGTGGACGAGGCAAGCAAAGCAACGGTTTATGCTGCTTTGAACTGCCATGTACAGAAGCTTGTTAGGAAATATTCCCCCCTCAGGTTGAACAAGCATAAATATTTAACTTTTGTCCTGCCTGTAGGAGTGGCAGCAATAGGCACATTACTAAGCTTGCCAGCCAAAGCCGCTACCTTAACTACAGATGCAAGTAATGATGTTATTTTATGGAACAATGCAGGTCTTGCCGCAATACGCGATACAAAACCTGGTCCGACAGTAGTAGCGCGTGACCTCGCCATTTTACAGACCAGCATTTTCGATGCTTGGGCTGCCTATGACCCACAGGCTATAGGTACTCGACTGGGCAATACTCTGCAACGCCCTAACTCAGAGAATACCCTTGCCAACAAAAAAGAGGCGGTAGGCTATGCTGCCTACCGCACTTTGGTAGATTTGTTCCCTACCCAGAAAGCTAAGTTCGATAGTTTGATGACCAACCTCGGCTACGATCCCAGCAATACTTCCACCAATACAAGTACCGCAGCTGGCATTGGTAACGTAGCCGCAAAAGCATTACTGGATTTCCGACACAACGATGGTTCCAACCAGTTAGGTAACGAGAGCGCCTCCGGCATACCCTACTCTGACTACACTGGATATACGCCAGTTAACACTCCCGACATTATCAATGACGTGGATCGCTGGCAACCGTTGCGCGTCCCTGATGGCAAGGGGGGCTTCGTTGAGCAAAAATTTCTCACTCCTCAGTGGGGACTTGTGACACCCTTTGCGCTCAAATCAGGTTCGCAATTTCGACCTCCTGCCCCTAAGACGTTAGAATCCGATCCTGAGGGCTTCAAAAAGGAGGCTCAGGAAGTCCTTGATTTGAGTGCTAATCTCACCGATAAGCAAAAAGCGATCGCTGAGTATTGGGCAGACGGTCCAAGTTCGGAACTCCCACCCGGTCACTGGAACCTTTTTGCCCAGTTTGTCTCCCAAAGAGATCGTCATACCCTTGATGAGGATGTCAAGATGTTCTTTGTTCTGGACAACGCTCTTTTCGACGCAAGTATTGCTACCTGGGATGCCAAACGTGCCTATGACTCGGCACGTCCCATATCAGCAATTCACGGGCTATTTAACGGGCAAAAGGTTCTGGCATGGGGCGGTCCAAATCAAGGCACTCAGCTAATCAATGGCGAAGACTGGCAACCTTACCAGGAAGTCACTGTAGTCACACCTCCTTTCCCCGAATACACCTCAGGACACAGCGCCTTCAGCGCAGTGGGTGCGGAGATCCTGAAGCGATTTACGGGCAGTGATTTCTTAGGTGCATCTGTTACACAAAAGGCAGGAACCTTTCGTCTTGAAAGTGGACCTGCAACTGATATCACCCTCTCTTGGGACACCTTTTCGGATGCGGCAGATGAGGCAGGAATGTCTCGTCGCTACGGCGGTATCCACAGTGCAGATGGTGATCTAGAGGGGAGAAAACTGGGGCGATTAGTTGCTGGGTTGGCTTGGGACAAGGCGCAAAGTTACATCTCACCAAAAAGAGTCCCGGAACCCTCTTCTGTGTTAGGTACATTGGCGTTGGGCGCTTTAGGTGCTCTTGCGCTGTGCAAAGGCAAACAAAAGCAACATAAGTCTGCTGTGATTAAAAGTGCTAAACTGACTACAGCGATAACAAAGTAGCTACAGTCTGTTGTGGGGCAGGCAAGATATCTGTCCTGTCGGAATTGAGCAAGTGAATATTTCTGTAAATCAAATTCTTTGGCGGTGAACTCAATCAACCGCTTGTCCCGATGCGCTTCCTGCGTGTGCCGATTTAAACTCAGGTCGTTACAGCGTTTTTCATATGTTTGAACCACAACCATGCGTAGGGGCTATTCAGTGCTGTGCCCCTACAATGTGGTCTATTTACCTGAAAATCGCTATAAATTGATAATATATCTGCGTCGGCTTCCTGGGTTTTTTGCAGGTATGCGCCGATGGCTAATCTGGCTAATAAATTCTTGAGACTGAAGAGTTTAACTACGTAGTTATCGATGGCATATACTAATGGCTGCTGCATTAAACAAATATCAAATTTTAGCAGTAAGCTGTTACATCTTCACCGCATTCATCGGCAAGGTAACACAAAGCTTTGAAACGCAAAGTAACCACTTGTTCGTAAAGAGGATTTAACTTACACATTGGGGGAATGTGAAATAGCTTGCGACCAAAGAGTGTAATATCTCTTTCAAAAGGACATTGAGCAGGAATGAGTTTACATAAGAAATGAGCTAATTTGGGGTTATGAATTTGTATCGATTCCATCCACTGGCGAACTGGGTGCAGGAGGTCGTTTTGTTCTTGGATTTGAGTAAAGGTTGTCATGATTGTTCACCTGATTCTAAATTTAAAAGTTGGCGTTTATTTTTTGGGTTTTAACCTTTTCCTATAAGTAAATAGGTGCGGTTTTTTTTTCTTATGCAGTTATTTGTCTTTCCTTGGTTCTCATGAGGGATAGCGTTGGGTGCATATCTCTTTTTTAGGAACACATTTAACTACAAACTCAAATTGCGGCGTTCCGGATGTTATTCCAGATATATTGCTGTAAGCAGTTGAGTCAGCCAATTTGAACCTCTGTAGACTTATCAGGGGTGGGCGGGGGATTTATGCAACCACACAACTATATTAACATTTCTTTACATAATTTCCAGAGTCAGCAAAGCTTTTTGTTACAGGTGCTGGATATTACACGCAGTTAGTCCAAATTTGCCTTCGACTACCTCAAACTGCACGCGTGTACCCGGTGTAATGGTGCGATATCCAACGCCTGGAATGGCGCTAAAGTTGAAGAACACATCCTCACCCGCGTCTTGTGCAATCATCCCATTACCTGTTTGCAAAATGGCTTAATCTACTAGAAAGCGATCGCCCTGGAAAATTCGCCCTTGAAAAGCTCGCATTTTCAGCCTAGAGCTTGGTTATACAGGTAAAATAACAGTAAACACGCTTCCTTCACCCAAACGCGATCGCACACTCACACTTCCCCCCATCCCCTCGACAAGTGTCTTCACAATCGACAACCCCAAACCACAACCGCCAGTAGAACTTGTACGGGCTTCATCTACGCGGTAAAATCGCTCAAAAATGCGCGATTGGTGTTGCAAAGGAATGCCATAACCTTTGTCGCAAACTTGAAGAATTGCCTCTTCTCCTTGCTGATTTAACTTCAAAATTACAGGTGTATCAGGTTCAGAATAATTAACAGCATTGTCAATCAAATTGAGCAATACTTGTTTGAAGCGGTTGAAGTCGGCTTTCACCTCAATTGGGTAATTTGTTGACTCAATTTTAATTGGGCGATCGCTATACTTCTCTGCCATTCCCACAACTTCTGCAACTAAGTCATTCAGCACGCAGGATTCTATGCGAAAATGAAAATTACCGCTATCTGCCCGTGCTAAATCGAGTAAATCCTGTAAAAGGCGGATAGTGCGTTCTGCTTCCGATGCGGCAGTTTCCAAAGCTTCTTTTTGGATTTCTGTTAAGTTATTCTGCCTTCGCAATACGCTTTGCAAGTAACCATGTACAATTGTTAATGGTGTGCGTAATTCGTGAGAAACGTTACTTACGAATTGGCGCTCTTGCTCCCAAGATTGAGAGAGGCGAGATAACATCATATTGAAAGTTTGTGCTAATTCTTTGACTTCGCTAGGTGCGTTATCAAGATATAGTTGCGCTTCTGGCAAATCTTCGGCGGAAATCACTGCTGTCATTTGACTTAGCTGACGCAGGGGTTGCAAGGAACGCTTAATATAAAATGCGATCGCTAAAGAAATCACTATAATTACCAAAACACTGGCAATGCTCAAACTCCTTACCATTGCCAAAAACATTGTTTGCTCGTAGGTAATATCCTGCACAACAAACAGATTTCCCAGCACCTTTCCCTGCACTCCTAAAGAACCGCTATACAAAACAAAGTAGCGTTGATTAACTTTGTGAACTTGGGGTTTAACCGGCATCTCAGTGAGGGACATTAACTCGGCTGCTGTAGAATCAGATAGCAGATTTCCCGTGGTAGATTTTGCCAGCATTTTCCGATCTGGACTTTTTACCCATAACAATGTGTTAGCAATAGTCAAGTTATTAATTGCCTTTTGCAACCCCGTTTCAGGTGGCATCATTTCACTATAAAGTTGCACATCAAGCGGCAAGCGTGTAGCAATTTGTTCAATATTATGTTTATGACTATCAATCAAAATTTGTTGCATTTTCCAACTCGTCCAGATAGCGAGGCTACCTAATCCCAAAGCTGAAACCGCAGCAACACCAATTGTTAAGCGCACACGTAATGAAAAAGGGTCAATACTTTTCCAAATTTTCCTAATTTGATTCACTAGTTGCTTGTACTATAGTTATAATTTAATATTAAGGAGTTAAGAGCTTGAGTAAAGCATAATTATAATTACTGCTTCCTAACTCCTAACTTTACAGCGCTTTTCCTGAGCATAAACTACAAACCACATCTCCGGGGCTATTCAGTGCTGTGTCCCTACTGCCAACTTGTGTTCTAACGAATTGAAAACTGCTGTATTTAAACTTCATAGCTTTAGTGCCCTTAAATTCATCTCTGATGACACTTTAAAGCCTCATACCACTCACAAAATTAATTTAAGCTGAGAATTGGTTTAGATTTCCGGTTCAGTTTTTCTCAACGATGTTAAACGCCTATTTGTTTGCGAGTGAAACTTCGCGTCGGCGCAAAATGCTGGGTTTTGCTAGTTTCCAAAGTGAATAATAATTGTCGTCGTAAACAACATTAATTTTGTAATTATAGTTTTTTTCAAGTTTTTTTCGGAAGTCAGTTGAAGGATTTAGCAAAAATACATCTGTGAAATTAACAGGAATTTTAGGAATCTTTTTGTCTTTCACCAACTGAAATCGCACTTTTGGCTCTAAAAGATAGCTGAGAGAAAAGACATTTCCATAATTAATGCCAACAGAATCACTAATCAAAAGTGGGCGAGAAGCTTGATTAATGATTTTGGCAACTTGTGGATTACCATAGCTAATCACCTTACTCGACCAAGTTTCTGCTTGAGAACTCACCCCACCAGAAACCACTCCACCGATAATTACTAGCACTATGATTATTTGCCAGATTTGCCGACGCGCCAAACTTCCACTATATAGCTGAGTAGCTAACAGGTAAGCAACAGCAATTTGAATACCCAGATAAGAAGGCAATAAATAGCGATCGCTCAATGACCGTATTCCCCCAAAAAGTAAATCTGGTAGCATTAGAGGTATTGCTGGCACTGCAATCAACATCACGATAAACAACCAGACTTTTTCGTTAGTTGTCCGACAAAGAAAATAAATGGCATAGCCAACGAAAATGAAAATTATTGGTGTAATTAAATAGCTGAAGGGATTTTCAATACTCAAATCTAAATCAAAGAAAATACGGCTTAACTGAATCAGCCAAGATTGAATTAAATTCACAAAACTCACTTGCGTCTTTGTCCAGGATGTTGAAGCGTCCAATCGGACAAAGTTAAACATCATTACCACAATCCAAGGCATGAAGGCTAAAAAGGCTGCTAGCGAAGCAAAAAGATAAGATTTTACTATTTTAGTCCACTGAAATCTGGTAATGGTAATCACATAAATTCCATGAGCAACCGCCACAAATCCACTTAATAAAAATGTGTATAGGCTCAGTGCTAAAGTTACTGCATAAATGCCCCATGTAAAAATGGGAGTTGACACTTGCTGCTTTTTTGTTAACTCCAATGTTCTTTTTGATTCCAATCGAATCGCTCGCAGCAATGACGCGCTCGATAGTAATATAGTGACTACCCAGAGAATATATTCTCGTGCTTCTTGAGCATAAAGCAGATGAATCGGGGAAATTGCCATGAGCGCGATCGCTATAAAAGGTACTGATAATGGCACCTTAAATAATTCTTTGCATAGCCAATAAACGCACGGAAACACCAGCAAGCTAATAAGAGCAGACAAACTTCTAATCGCCGTCACAGAATTACCAAATATTTGCACCCACAATCTGGCTATTATGTAATAGAGCGGTGGATGCTGTGGGTCTTCTATTGCTAAAGATTTAATTGTGTCGCTTAAGCCTTTTTCCTCAGCTGGGCGTTGGTACTTATCAAAATATTTCCCAGTAATTACACGACCATTAAAAATTTGCTGCCTCACTTCCTTTTCTGTGTAACCAGAAATCCGCAATGAGGTATAAGTTTCATCATGCCAGTAAACTTTACCGTCCAGATTAACAAAGCGAAAAAATATACCAACAACCAACAAGACAACAATTAAAAATCGCAACCAACTGGGAGCAAGTTTGAAATGGTGCATAACTAATCCCAAGAAGTTGTTCAAAAAAAATCACCCAGGTAGGTGAATCAACTAGATGAGGTTTGCTCGTATATTAAGAGCAGTTTGTTGTAAAACGTCACCTACCTTACTTTGACAATAACCTGATTTAGTACGTTAGCGATGAAAACCTCACCTTGATTAAGTCTGAAAAGAATGTGGTAAGGTTGTATAAAATACCTTAAAAGTCTTTCGGAACTGCTAAAAATTCATAATGCAATACGGTTCGGTTAAAAATTATTTGTGCAAATTCCACACCCCGTAGAGACGTTACATGTAACGTCTCTACAGAGGTTATTGGTGGGTACATTATCTTATCCGAATCGTACTGATTTATAACGGGCATACTTCTTGCTTGTCGTGCTGTAGATTGAGCAGCGTTATTACAGGTAAGATTGGCTAAGGTGATGTTTACTCCTGTCACGCCCGAAGATTACCTATTAACGAACCACGTCCCTTGCGCGTCTCCGACAGGAGAAGGCACAAAGCACACGTCCCTTGCGCGTCTCCGACAGGAGAAGGAAGAAGAGAAAGAAGAAAATAGGTAATGTTGTAGCGGGAAGGGAGTAACTTGGTAACTCATGCAAGTCAAGCGGACTTTTTCTGGTGCGTCTTGGGAGTCACAAGTAGGCTACTGTCGAGGCGTGAGAATTAAAAACCAAATTTATGTTTCTGGTACTGCGCCAGTTGATGAAGCAGGTGGTGTCTTTGCGCCTGGGGATGCTTACGCGCAAGCAAAACGCTGTTTTGAAATTATCCAAAAGGCTTTGCAAGACTTGGGTGCTGATACAAGCTATGTAGTGCGAACTCGAATGTTCGTCACAGACATCACTCTGTGGAGTGAATTTGGACGGGCGCATCAAGAATTTTTTGGGGAAAACCCGCCGGCTTCAACTATGGTGGAAGTAAAATCTCTTGTTGAGCCGGCGATGTTGATTGAAGTTGAGGTAGACGCAGTTTGCCCAGATGTGTAGTGAAAGGCTATCAAGATGAAGCTGCGAATTATCTTGGCAATGTCTGGTGACAAGCTGAGTAGTTTTTTCTAGCTTTGGCAGTTATAACAGTAGATTGTTGTTGGGCGTTGGGCGAAGCTGTGCTGTAGGCGATCGCATATTATTTCTGTTGACTCAATAACTGCGATCGCCCTTACATCAAGATACCTCGTTCAATTCTGCTGATTATTATTACTGTAGCGAACCCTTGTCCCTGCCCACAGTAACTTCTCTCTCAGCGTTTGATAATACGAATAATTATCACGCAAAATAATAAATTTAGCGCGACAATTAGCCATTCTCACATCAACGCGGTGTCCGGGCCAAATCGAAGTAGCTAACACCCCATCCATCCACAGCTTGGTACTTAAATCGTAATCCCCCAAAGGCCAGATGCTGACAACAGAACCAGGGGGTAATACCAGGGGGCGACTAGAAAGACTCATTGGACAAATGGGAGTGATGGTAATCGCTTCCATACCATCGTGCATAATCGGACCATTGGCAGAAACGGTGTAACCAGTGGAACCCGTGGGAGTGGCAAGAATCAAACCGTCTCCCTGATACTGATCGACAACCTCACCGTCAATTTCCATTTCCAGAATTGAAGTGATCATGCGATCGGCGGAAGCGGGTTTGATACTCATATCATTCAAGGCAAGGTAGGGTTCGGTAACAGGTTCTATATTCGTGCCATGTCCCTCATACACCGCCGCTTGTAACATCATTCGCCGCTGGATAGCATAGCGATCCTCTAACAGTCGATCCCAAACTTTCTCAGTATCCTGAAATTCTTCGAGCGACTCAGTTAAAAACCCCAGATGACCTCCCACATTCACTGCCAGAATCGGAATGCCAGCTGGGGCTAAATGTCTTGCACCAGTTAGAACAGTACCATCACCGCCAAGTACCACAGCCAAATCGATTGGTTGCCCTACAGAAGCCAAAAACACCGGATAAGGATTGTCTTTTGGTCCACTCGGTCCTATCATCACATGGCATTGGCGGTTTTCTAGTTGCTTGGCACAAATTTCTGCCCAGCGCTGACTCTGGGGGTGTCTCGCCTTATAAGCAATGATTACCTGCTTGAGTTGCACTTCATATTACCACTTCAGGAGATTAAACTGCTCCATATCGACAGTATCGCGGTTGCGATAAATGGCAAGCACGATCGCCAAACCAACTGCCGCTTCAGCAGCCGCCACGGTGATCACAAACACTGTGAAAACCTGACCTTTAATTAATGTTGAGTCCAGGAAGTTGGAAAATGCCATTAAATTCAGATTAACAGCATTGAGCATCAACTCAATCGACATCAGCACCCGCACGGCGTTGCGGCTAGTAATCAAGCCAAAGATGCCAATGCAGAACAAAGCCGCTGCTAGTAATAAAAAGTACTGGAGTTGCATCTAGTGTTGGTGGTTAGTTGTTAGTTGTTGGTTGGTGGGTGGTTGGTTGTTAGTGGGCATTGGGCAACCCCTACGTTCCATTCAAAATGCACTCATTCAAAATTAAGATTCTTTTTTTGAATGCGTGAATTTTGAATGAGTGAATTTTTGTGTCCCTTTCCCCCTCTTTCATTATTCGCGACGAGAACCACCACGATAAGTATCAATCTCACTTGCGTCAGAACTGCTACCTGCCGATACCAGTTCTCTAGGGCGTTCTGGCAAAGTCAAAATGTTTTGCGGTAGTTGAGATGACACCGATGGCTCTGGCAAATACTCGCGACGCGCCAAAATAATTGCTCCCACCATTGCCATCAGCAACAAAATGGAAGCGAGTTCAAAAGGTAACAAAAAGTCAGTGAAGAAATGCTCACCAATCAAAACGGTAGAACTTTCACCACCAACAACAGGAGTTGAGTGACTCCAAGGTGTCGCTAATACCATCGTACTCAACAAGCTAAACAATCCCAGACTGACTACCCCAGTTAGTGCTTTACGTATCCAAGCATTGGGAAACGGCACAAAATCTTCCCGTTTATTCACCAACATAATGGCAAACAAAATCAGCACGTTCACCGCACCGACGTAAACTAGCAATTGCGCTGAGGCTACGAAGTCACCATTAAGCAACAAGTACAAGCCAGCAATACTAATAAAAACGCCTGCCAGCATAAAAGCAGAATAAACGATGCTTGAGAACAGCACTACACCAAGCGCTGACCCTACCATCATCACCGCCAGTATGCCAAAGGAAACAATTTGTACTCCTTCCGCTAGATTCACTGTTTTTTGTCCTCAGTCAATGGTCAATGGTCAATGGTCATTAGTCAATAGTCGATGGTCAATGGTCAATAGTCAAAAACTCTTAGACTTTGGATTTTGGACTTTGGATTTTGGACTTTAGACTCTTGACTCTGGACTAATCAAATTTATTTTTCCTGTTCCACAAGGTCTTCTGGGCGGTTCCCGGCGCGAGGCGCATCGGCTGGCAAACCGTGGGGTTGCATCACGCCTTTGGGTAGGTAAACCAGTTCGCGTAGCGGTGTTACCATCGGGTCGTCTGTGACTTTGTAAGGTAGACGACCTAGCGCCACACTGTCATAGTTCAGTTCATGGCGATCGTATGTGGAAAGCTCATACTCTTCTGTCATCGATAGACAGTTAGTTGGGCAATATTCCACGCAGTTACCGCAGAAGATACAAACTCCAAAGTCGATGCTGTAGTGGTTGAGCTTTTTCTTTTTGCTTGCCTTGTCGTATTCCCAATCGACTACAGGCAGGTTGATTGGACAAACGCGAACACAGACTTCACAAGCAATACACTTATCAAATTCAAAGTGAATTCTACCGCGAAACCGCTCCCCAGGAATCAGTTTTTCGTAAGGGTACTGTACGGTTACTGGACGTCGTTGCATGTGGTCGAAGGTGACAGACAAACCCTGACCAATATAACGAGCAGCTTGTACTGTTTCTTTGGCGTAATCACCAACTTGTTTCAGGAACTTTAGCATGTTGTGTTGTGTCTCTCTCTTTTTTGTCATTTGTCCAGAGTCAATAGTCATTTGTTTGGTTACTAATGACTATTGACTCTGGACTAATCGCTATCCACCAAAAGCAAACGGAAAAGCTAGTTTCAAGGCGGCGGTTAATAAAAGGTTAACCAGCGCAACTGGTAGCAAGAACTTCCATCCTAAATCTAGCAATTGGTCAATGCGAACCCGTGGTACTGTCCAGCGCAACAAAATTGCCAGAAAGACTAGGAAATAAGCCTTAAGTAAGGTCATGGTGATACCTAGTGAGGCATCTATGATCTGCAATATGGGATTAGTTTCGCTGACTCCTACCCAGCTTGCAATCAAGCTAAGTGGAATGGGGAAATCCCAACCGCCTAGGTATAAAACTGATACTAGCAGGGCAGAAAGCACCAGATTGACATAAGAACTTAGGTAGAACAGGGCGAATTTCATCCCAGAGTATTCAGTCTGGTAGCCTGCTACTAGTTCTTCTTCGGCTTCGGGTAAGTCAAAGGGCAATCTTTCACATTCGGCTAGAGCGGAGATCCAAAAGATGATGAAACCGACTGGTTGTCGCCAAACGTTCCAACCGAGGATGCCGTAGCCAGATTGTTGATTAACGATGTCAACGGTGCTGAGGCTGTTAGACATCATCACGATCGCCAACACTGACAACGCCAACGGAATTTCATAGCTAATCGATTGTGCTGCTGCCCGCAACCCCCCTAAGAGGGAGTATTTGTTATTAGATGCGTAGCCAGCCATCAGCAAGCCAATCGGCTGAATGCTAGATAAAGCGATCCACAAAAAGACTCCTGTGCCAATATTACTAATCAGGATATTCTGTCCAAAAGGCACAATCAAATAGGACAGAAATACTGGCAGCACAACGATGATTGGACCGAGGGTAAACAAAAAGGAGTCAGCCTGAGCTGGCACAACGTCTTCTTTAAATACCAGCTTCAAACCATCGGCTACAGGAGCCAGCAAGCCCAAAGGACCAATATATTCAGGTCCAATTCGCTGCTGTGCGGCTGCGGAAATTTTCCGTTCTAGCCAAACACACGTCAGCACACCGACGGTTGCCCCAATGAGCATCAATATCATCGGTAGGGGCATCCAAATCGCTTTGGCTGTGCCGGGTGGTAGCCCCAAATCCATGAGGGATTTAATAAAAGTTCCTTGGAGATCAATTCCTGGATTCATTTTTCCGTTGTTGAAGTCATTGAGTCCCGATTATTTACAACTATTAAGTTGAGTTAATACTTGTAAAATCATCGATTAATATTTCTGCTCTTGTTGACGTTTGCTTGAAGATTTGTTGCTAATTCCCATGCCTAGTATATCGTTGGATGGTTTTTACCCTCGTCAATCTGATGAGAAGTTCTACCTATGGTAATGATTGAGAAGTGGGCATTGGGCATTGAGCATTGGATAGGAGGAAGGGGGAAAGGGGACTGGGGTTAGGGAAAAATTTTTATTCCTTTACCCTTTAACATGAGTCCCCTCATTAAAGTCCAAGCGTCCAAGCTCAAGAGCGTCCCCATGCCCCATCTCCCCATCACCCTAACGCTGGTCGATGGGTGTATAAGTAATTTCGTGCCGACCGTTGTAAACCTGGGTAGGACGGAAAATCCGGTTTTCTGCTAGTTGTTCTTTCCAGTGTGCTAGCCAACCAGCAACACGAGCGATCGCAAATATTGGTGTAAACAAGTCTGTAGGAATTCCCAATTTTGCATACACCAAACCGGAATAAAAGTCAACATTGGGATAAATCCCTTTGTGACCAAGTTTTTCCTCTACCACCCGCTCCATCTCTACAGCGATGTCATAGTACTTGTCGCTGCCAAACTTCGCAAATAGTTGTTCTGCCAAGTTTTGCAAAATCGTGGCTCGCGGGTCTTTCACCTTGTACACACGATGTCCAAAGCCCATAATTTTGGCTTTGCGTTGCAGACCATCTTCTATGTACGAACGCACATTCTCCACAGAGCCAATTTCTGACAACATCTGAATCACTTCTTCATTCGCTCCCCCATGCAGCGGTCCTCCCAAGGTTCCCACGGCACTTGCAACCACGGCGTAGGGGTCTGTCAAGGTGGAAGCCGTCACCCTGGCACTAAAGGTAGAAGCATTCATCGTATGTTCGGCTTGAAGTATCAAGCAGACATCGAAAATTCGCGCCGCCAAAGGATCGGGTTCCTTCTCATCGAGCATGTACAGAAAGTTGGCGGAGTAATCTAAGTCATCACGAGGTCGAATTGGATCGTTGCCTTTTCGCATCAACTGAAACGCTGCTACCATCGTGGGAATAGTTGCCAACAAGCGAACCACTGCATCGCGAATGTAGACAGGGTTATGTAAGTCACGACGGGAATAAAACAAGCCTAAAGCGGCGGCAGAAGCTTGCAGGGCATCCATTGGGTGACCGCTTTCGGGAAAGCTTTTCATCATGTCGCGGATGCGGTATTTTATCCGCCTGTGGTGGCGAACTTCATGCTCAAACGCTTGCAGTTCTTCGGATGTGGGCAACTCACCCCAAATTAAGAGATAAGCTGTTTCCAGAAATGTACTTTTTTCTGCTAGTTCCTCAATCCGGATGCCACGATATTCTAGTATTCCCTTTTGCCCGTCAACATTGCTGATACTCGATTGGGCAGCGGGAATGCCTTCCAAACCGGGCTTATATTCGCACACCATCATGGCAACACCATCTGTTTTTTGAAAGTTTTGCTGAGGCTAACTTACCAGAAATTGTTATCACCATAACAGTATCCGTTCTAACCAAAGTTCTTTTAGAACTCTAAAGAAACCGTTATAGCAAGAACTTGGGCGGTGTCAACCAAAACATCTGACTACGACCCAGAGATGAGCCTTTTTCTGGTAGTTTTATTCCGATCATACCTGCTTTTTTCAGGACTAAACTTCCTTTGGCATCCCCCCAGAGGAGAACTTCTGCCCATTCGCTAAAATTTGGTTCATGTCCAACTAAGGCAAGTTGCGTTTGCGCTGAATAATTCCTTGGCTCTAACCAGTTCGCAACCCAACTGTGGATATCACCATTAGGCGCAAGGTGGGTACATTCTTCCATTTGGGAACTAAGTCCAGTTTGGATGAGGATTTCTGCGGTTTGGCGGGCGCGTACTAAGGGACTGGTGGCTATCAAATCAAAGTGCAAACCCAACGTTTTCAGTCGTTGGGCAACTTTAAGAGTTTTTTGTCGCCCTTCTTTGGTAAGCGATCGCTCCTCGTCCTTAATATCAGCTCCACCCTCTTCAGCTATACCATGACGAATTAAATACAGTTCCATGATTTGAGTCCTTTGTCATTTGTCAAAAGTCCGTTGTCATTCGTCAAAGCTAACTGACGACAAATGACAAATGATCAATGACTCTACTCCGCTTGAATCGGGTTGTCTTTGGGATTCACCAACCTCAGCAACTTCTGCTTGATTTGACAATCGAAGACTTCCCATTTCATCTTGGCGTAAGCAGAATTTTCGTTGCCTCCAGACAAGAAACCTATCGGGATTTCAAAACCGCCTGCGCTTGTTCTCCCACCACCAAAAAAGCGCCCACTGCTATCTTGCCCAAAGGCTTCTTTGATAAACTCATCGGGGTCAAGGGTGAGTTTGGTTGTTCTCAAAGAGCCTACTACTACTTCAAGTTCTTCATCTTCATCGTGAACAATGCCGTAAACCACAGCAGTGTGGACGTTTTCTTCAGTCACCAGAAAATCTGCTGCTTGGGGGATGGCATCGCGGTCGTCGTAGCGTAAATAGCCCACACCAGCAATGGAAAAGTTATTTTGGACGATGCGATTTTTCAGCGATCGCTCAATCACATCCATCACTGGCTTGGAACGATTTGCCTGGAGTACCGCGTTCAGCAGTTGTACGTCACAAAATCGACTCAGATACGCAGCCGCCATAAAATCCTCTTCTTGCGCTTGCATCAGTCGATTTGTATCAGATCGCAAGCCATGCATCAAGGCAGTAGCGCATTTAATGTGTTGATTTATGCCATTATCTAAAGTCAATAACCCCGCTTGTAAGTATTGAGCAAAAATTGTTGCTGTTGCTCGCACAAAAGGACGGATATCAACAAACTCTGACTTGAGTTGTCCTTGTGAACTGTGATGATCGATGACTGCTACCAGTTGCATTCCCGCCTGCTGCACTACTGGCAATAGCTGACTCGTGGTTCCTTGGTTATCGATTAATACGAAACCTTGATAATATGACAAGTCTTTGCTTTTTAGAGTTGGCACTGACCAGCGCTGGGCAGGTAAACCAGTCAGCTTCACTAAGGCAATATTTTCTTGGTGGCTTAAAGTGCCAGCATAAATTATTTCACATTTTATATCGTATTGCTGAGCTATTAACTGGTAAGCCCAAGCACAAGAAAGGGCATCAGGGTCAGGAAAATCTTGCAGAATTACCAGTTGGCGTTCATGTCTGTGTGCTGAAAGCGTATGACGCAGTTCTTCTGACTTGTGATTTAGCTGGTGATTGCTACGCCCAGCCTGATAAGTATTTCCTTCACCTGTCTGAGTCACCAACGACGGCTTAGTGAGTGGAACCTCCGGCTCTCTGTCTGGTTCAAAATCATCTAGGTTGGCTTCAGTTGTCAATGCTAAACTTTCAAACTGAGAATTTAATTGCATAGGGAACTTTTTTGTGAGTGTGAGGCTTAATTTATTTGTTAAGAAATACTACAACCTGCAATTTACTGGTTTCGCCACACCTTATGATCTTCGCAAAAATCTAGAAACCTAGCACTGTGTCTGCCAGTGTATTTTTTTCCTACTCTAGGCGCAGGAATTTGGGTTGAGGAATAGGGAAGAAGTATTACTTATGAAGTATGAAAAATTTCAGCATTTACCCATTAGCTTTTGCTAGTCTCCATCCCCCAAAAGCACAATCAGAAATTAACAATTACTTTTAATCAAAAACAAGTTCTTAGCGTCTATCTGGAAAATTCCGGTAATTTAAAGCGCATCTCAGTTATTTGGCATCACCTTGACGTACAATAAGTTACGTTTAATGCGCTTGCAGGGATTTTTGCTGGCAACGCCTGGCTGATAACGCGAAAGCAACTCTCTCGCACAAACCGTAGACAAGCGTTAGTAACTGAACAGTTGGTTGCCACCCTCTGGGCATGAAAACCTCTGTTCTCCCAAAATGCCGCAGTAAAACCTACACACAGATGCCGATTACTCTGCGCTTCTATAGCTAGGGAAGAAATATCAAAGTCCTATAACATATTTTTGCCACTCTTGATGTAGTCCACTCTTAAGATGTTTGCTGACCTCAAAGTAGAGGCTGCTATAAGGCTGTCTGGGCGGATGACGCAAAGGCATATTAGCTTCGTGAGGCGTGCGGTTGCCTTTTTTAACATTGCAGCGGACACAAGCTGTAACAATGTTATCCCAGGTATCGCCACCACGACGCGATCGCGGTAGAACGTGGTCAAGCGTCAACTCATCTCCTGTGTAACCGCAGTATTGACAAGTGTGACCGTCACGATGCAATATATTTCGGCGAGTAAGAGGAATTTCCTTGTAGGGAACGCGCACATAATGGCGCAAGCGGATCACAGTTGGGAGCGGAAATTCCGAATAAAGGAATTTCCCATTGTGTTCCACCCGCTCTGCCTTGCCTTTGATCAACAAAACCACCGCGCGACGCCAGCTTGTGATGTTGAGCGGTTCGTAAGAGGCGTTAAGGACTAAAACCTTCCCCATTGATTAACGCTCAATGTATTAGTTTTACATATATTAACACAATTATACCTGGCTTGGAAGATGAGAATAAATTATACTTCCGACAGAATTTAGAAATTTTGGATAAGTCTTTGTGGATATGAAGTGGGGAAGTAGGGAAGTGCTCGCTTTGTGGGGGAGTGCTCGCTTTGTGGGCAAGTAAAAAATGACACTTTATTTAACTAACCAGCATCAAATTATCAGCTTGTGCGATTAAGCGATGAACGGTAAACTTCCTGATTAAATCTGATGAGTGCTTGTAGTTGTGGAATAAGTAGATAGTTACACAAGCAAGCACAGTGGTGTGATAGGAGTGAATGAACATGTTAAGTCGCAAGCAGTCCCCTAGTGTTGCTGAGAATCAGCAGTGCGACACCTACGCCTGGTTCTCGCAACGTGCTTGGGTGGAAATTGATTTAGCGGCGTTGTCCCATAATGTACAGAAGTTGCGGAGTTTTTTATCGCCGCATACCCAGTTAATGGCGGTGGTGAAAGCGGATGCCTATGGACATGGATCTATAACAGTCGCTCAGACAGTGTTACAATCTGGGGCAAATTGGTTAGGAGTTGCTACAGTTCCAGAGGCAATTCAATTGCGAGAAGCTGGGATTAAGGCTCCAATTTTGATTTTAGGAGCAACTCATACACTAGAGCAAATTCACGCGATCGCCCACTGGAATCTTCAGCCAACACTGTGCAGCCCCAAGCAAGCACTGATATTTTCCAACATCCTAGAAGCTATTGACTTTGCTTCCCCCATACCCGTACACATCAAATTAGACACGGGAATGTCGAGATTAGGAACTAATTGGCAGCAAGCGGGTGAGTTTGTCCAGTTAGTGCAGAGGTTGCCTCATCTAAAAATAAACAGCATTTATTCCCACCTGGCAACAGCAGATAGTCTTGATACTCAGGTGATGAAAGAACAGCATAAAAGATTTGAGGAGGCGATCGCCCAAATCAAAGCCTTGGGAATAGAACCACCCTGTCTGCATTTGGCAAACTCCGCCGGTACTCTCGCAGATCCAGCATTACATTATGACATGGTGCGTGTGGGGTTAGCTATATACGGACTTTCGCCAGCTGTTCATTTGCGATCGCACATCGACCTGAAACCAGTTTTACAACTTAAAGCGCGAGTAACCCAGGTCAAAACAATCGCCGCCGGCACTGGTGTCAGCTATGGTCATCAATTTATTGCCCCGCACGAACTCCGCCTCGCCGTCGTGGGAATTGGTTACGCTGATGGAGTCCCTCGCAATCTTTCTGGCAAAATGCAGGTATTAATTCGCGCTCAACGAGTGCCACAAATCGGGGCAATTACAATGGATCAATTAATGCTTGATGTCAGCGCCATACCAGATTTACAAGAAGGGGAAATAGTCACCTTACTTGGGGAAGAGGGAAAAGAAAAAATCTCCGCAGACGATTGGGCAGAACAATTAAACACTATTTCTTGGGAAATTCTCTGCTCTTTCAAACATCGTCTGCCTCGTGTTGGTGTTATTTGATTGGAAAGGGGGAAGGAGCATTGGGCATGGAGCATGGGGCATGGGGCACGCTCGCATTGGTAATAATTCTTTTTCTAGTCCCCAGTCCCCAGTCCAAGCGTCCCTATTGCCACAAATGATTTGTTATGGTATTATAGTAAACTGATGCGGATGTGGCGGAATTGGCAGACGCGCTAGATTTAGGTTCTAGTTCCGAAAGGAGTGAAGGTTCAAGTCCTTTCATCCGCA
>CAXTNZ010000115.1:0-21161 GCA_964245695.1 uncultured bacterium
ATTCCCGGTTATGAGCAGAATTGACCCAAGAACACATAACATCATTATCAAATTTATTTATCACCACCAACTCTCTTAAGTTGGTCTTTTTCTCATTTCGTAGTTTAAAATACAATCGAGTAAAAGCGAGAAAATACGTAAAAATAAAGGTTATTCATAATAAATCTACCTTATCGCCGCAATTAGCAATTAGCAAGTAGCAGAACTTATAAGTTGTCTTTAATTCCTATCACTTACTTACTGTTACAAAAACTGTAACCGCCCTATATTTTTATTGTTTTTAATGCAATAGTTAACAATTGACACATAAATAATTGTCAATCTTGACAGACAGCTTACAAAAAATATTTGGCGAGTGAGGTAGAGCAATGCATCGACAGAAATTTAGTAGTATGAGAGAAAATTTCCTACAAAGACGCTACGGTGTGCGGTTGGGGCGACGTTATGTTCTGGCGGCAGCCGGCGTTGTGCTTATAGGCGTATTAGGATGCTCTCCGGTCAACGACAGTACAAGTGCGCTGGCTCAATCTCGCCCACCTGAGTCAGAATCTCCATCACTAAAAAAAACAGTCAACCCTGATACAAAAGTTGTGGCTGCTAACACTAAATTTGGCTTCAAACTGTTTTCAGAAGTTTTGAAAAATGACAGTAGCGAAAACATTTTTGTCTCACCATCGAGTGTAGCGATCGCTTTGGCAATGACATACAATGGTGCGAGTGGTTCTACCCAACAAGCAATGGCTAAAGCGTTGGAATTACAAGGAATGAGTCTGGAAGAAATAAACTCTTCTAACGCTGCTTTAAAAGCACTTTTAGAAAATTCAGATTCCGTGCAACTGACTATTGCTAACTCACTTTGGGCAAACAAAGACACTAGCTTTAAACGAGAATTTATCGATAGAAACCGGGAGTTTTACCAAGCTAAAGTGACAAATTTAGACTTTAAAGATTCCGGCTCACCAGGTATAGTCAATAACTGGGTGAATAACAATACACGTGGAAAAATCAACAAGATAGTTGAAACAATTGAACCTTCGCAAGTACTGTTTCTAATTAACGCTATCTACTTCAAAGGCAATTGGAAGTACGAATTCGACAAAAAGGAAACCGCTCACTACCCGTTTCACTTATTATCTGGCAAGCAAAAACCACACCAAATGATGTCGCGAACGGGTAACTATAAATATTTGGAAAATGAACAATTTCAGGCAGTGAGTTTACCTTACGGCAAAGATGATAAAATCAGCTTTTATGTTTTCTTACCCAAACAGAACTCTAATCTAAAAGCCTTTTATCAAAACTTGAATGCTGACAACTGGGAAAAATGGATGACTCAGTTCAATAAACAAGAAGGATTTATTCGCTTGCCTCGCTTTAAAATGGATTATGACGTTACACTTAACGATGCCCTGACAACTTTAGGCATGGGGGAAGCTTTCAGTAGCAAAGCCAATTTTTCCAGCATGGGTAAAAATCTCGCCCTTAGCCAGGTTAAACATAAAACTTTTGTCGAGGTGAATGAAGAAGGAACCGAAGCTGCTGCGGCTACTTCGGTGGGAATCGTGGCAACATCAGCCGTCGAGCAACCAAAGCCATTCCGGATGATTGTTGAGCGTCCATTTTTCTGTGCAGTTAGGGATAATCAGACAGGCAGCGTTTTATTTATGGGTTCAATTGTGGAGCCACAGTAAAAAATTCAAAATTCAAAATTAAACTTAGGAAAGAATTTTGAATGAGGGTGACTACCTCAAGGCAATGTGGCTTCAGAAACGCTTAGAGGATTTTTTGACTCAGCTTTTGAGTATTCTTCTTGACCAGAAAGTGCATTTACCTCTTCTGTTGAAGTAACATCTTCACCTGTATCTCTACCAACTCCAGGACGTAGGGCGCTCAAAGCCGTCTTAATGACAACAGCACTGGGGACTGCTAAAATCACACCCAACAACCCGCCGATTCTTGCCCCTGTCAAAACGGAAACAAGTAGCCAAACCGGATTTAAACCAGTAAAACTTCCCAAAATTCGCGGCGCAATTAAGTTTTCGAGAATTTGTTGCACAATTACCGCCGCAATTAATACCCTCACCCCCATCGAGAAATCTTGTAGCGCCACTAGTAAGGTAGTTAGGGCGATACCCACAGAACCGCCATAGGGGACTAGAGCCATGATGCCAATAGTTAAGCCGAATAACAAACCAAATGGCACTTTCAGCCACAAAAAAGTAGGTATAAGGGCTGATGCCATACAAGTTGAGATAATCAACTGAGTGATAAAGAAATTTTGAAAGCTGAGGCGTACCGTGTCAGAAAAAGGCTCTCGGAATCTGATAGGTAACCAATCTACCAAACTTTGCCATAGTTCATCGCCATGCTGCAAAAGATAGAAAGTCAAAACCATTGTCAAGAGAAAGTCTAGCAGGCTGGTGAGTGTAACTACTGCTAGATTCAAAACTTGTCCGGCGATCGCCTGTAATTGTCCCTTGACGCGATCGTTGATTTGCACTACTAAGGCATCGAGATTAAGCGGTAAACCCAGGGTGTCAGCTTTCTCATTCAATAACATTAACTGAGAGCGTCCAGAGTCAATTAACTCCGGTAAACGCGCAACGAGTTGTTGAGCTTGAGTTAAAGCTAGCGGTATCAGCGTCACACCCAATGCCAACAAAATCGATAAGGCAAGTAAAAATACTAAAATAGCAACTTGCTCTCGCCTAGCACCTTGACGCTGCATCCAACTCACAGGATAGTTGAGCAGAAATGCTAGCACTGAGGCTGCGACTAAAATGACTATGAGTGAGTGGAAGTAATCAAAAATTGCCGAAATCGCCCAACCATTAAGCACAAGTAGCGGGGCGAACAGCGCGATCGCACCGATTCGCGCTATTGGTGTTAGTGTCTGCCACCAGTTGAGGAGCTTGCGTGTCTGCATCTTTAACCGATTGCGGGGTAGAACAAAATTAAATCCTTCTTTAAAGCTTATTATCTCTAACTACATGACTGAAATTTATCCCTCTAGTTTAGGATTGCACTCACCCAAATGAATAATTTTGAATTAATCGACCGATCGCTTTCGCCAAATACTGGGGAAGACTCTGTCTATTGTCTCATCCCCAGTCAAGATGCAACCACCTCTTACATACCACTACTTTTGTATTTAATTCCCGTCATCGGGTTTTTCCCATCCTTGTGGACTCTCTATCGCCGCCAAGGCAGTCGGGAACAACTTGGGGTTAGTCGTCTGTCAATTACTCTGGCACTTACCTGGCTTTTGGGTTATATCTTGTTAGGAACTGGGGCGGCTACTGCGGAATTTTTAACATTGCGTTTACTGCTCCTCAATAGCTTTCTCACCTCTGGTTACTTTTTGGTCAGTGCCTGGTTAATTGTTCGCACAGCTAAAGGCAAGTCTAAAGGCTTACCAGGGTTTAGCCCCTTTGCCAATCGAGTGGTTGATAAGTACTTGTCTTAATCCCTCCAGACGATGCATGACTCAGTATTTACACTTATCTTATTAAAAACTACACATTATTTACAAACAAATCTAGTCAAATCTGGTTTAATGTTGCCATACTTCAATAAAACGTCTCCGGATTTGCCAAAAAGAAGGAGAAATACTGCTATAAGTGTTTTTGTTAACACTCTTACCAGCAAAGTTAGCACTGATAATTAACAAGATTGCACTCATAATATGAGTGCAATCTTGTGGGGGAAAGGGGAAAGTTTAAAGGGACTCATGTTTTTCTTACCCCCTTACCCCGTTACCATAACTCCCTTTACCCTACTTCTGTAAGAAGTTAAGAGTTAGCTATTATGGGTTGATTTGTCTGTTTTTAAGTTAAAAATTTACCGAGTTTTATCAGTAAGTGTGAGGAAGTCCGTGACCATTCAAAGAACTTCGGCGCAAGAAGACCATGCAAACCCTTCCAAAAGTAACAATAATTCCAAAAATTCCCAATCCGCACGCTGGCTGTGGTTTTGGGTAGGAATGAGCGGTATTGCGATGGTGTCAGCAACCGCAGGGGCGCTATTGGCTGTCTCTTTGACGAGTACACCTTTGATGCAAGCAGAGCTAAGTCCACAAGAAGCGGCAGTTTTTGATAGCGATCGCATCTCTGGGGAAGGACTGCGATTTTCCCAATTAACTCGCCCTGTGAATATATTAGTTATGGGAATGAGTGTACTCCCGCCAGATACCCAAAACGCTCCTCCGGAAACAAAAAATCTCAGGTACTTGCCCCAGGTAAACTCCTTTGATGGTCTTTCTGATGTCATGCTCTTGATCAAATTTGATCCAGAGAAGAAAAAAGTAGTCATGCTTTCCGTGCCTAGAGATACCCGGACAAAAATAGAAGGCTATGGTATAAAAAAAATTAACTCAGCTAATACTCACGGTGGACCAGCTTTGACAGCGAAAACCGTCAGTAACCTCTTGGACGGGGTGGGAATTGATCGCTATATCCGAATTAACATTCTGGGAGTTGGTAAGCTGATCGATGCCTTGGGAGGAGTGACAGTATATGTCCCTAAAGATATGAAGTACCAAGATGATTCCCAGCACTTGTACATCAATTTAAAGGCTGGGAAGCAGCATTTAAATGGCGACCAAGCCCTGCAACTTTTGCGTTTTCGCCATGATGAAAATGGGGATATTGGTCGGATTCAGCGGCAGCAAATGGTGATGCGGGCACTTATGGATCAAACCCTCAACCCAACGACTGTGGCACGGTTCCCCCAAATCCTCAACGTCATTCAGTCTCATATCGACACCAACTTAACTGTTGAGGAGTTAGTGGCACTGGTGGGTTATGGAGTGCAAACAAATCGCTCGAATATGCAAATGATGATGGTGCCCGGTCGCTTTAGCGAGAAGAATGAATATGATGCTAGCTATTGGTTGCCAGACCGCGATCGCATCGCCGCTCTGATGGCTGAGAACTTCGATGTGAATGCGCCACATCAACAACAATCGACTGACCCAGCTTCTTTGCGAATCGCAATTCAAGATAGCACAGGCGGCGATCGCTCTAACCTACGACCTTTAATCAGAAGCCTGGAAAAAGCTGGTTATCGCAACGTCTTTGTGTCTAAACCCTGGAGTGAACCTCTAGAAGTGACACACATCGTCGCCCAACAAGGAGACGGTAACAGTGCCGAATCGATTCGCAACTCCTTGGGATTTGGGGAAGTGCGAGTAGAAAGTACTGGTAATCTCGGCTCTGATGTCACTATACAGCTGGGTAAGGATTGGTTGCAACAAACCGCTCCTGTAGAAGTGTCTCCCCAACGTTAATTTTTCGCGCTTGTTGACTGGTTGGGAATAGGTTGATGTATTTGCGTCGCTCCTCGCACTCGCGCCCCAATCCCGCATAAAGTTTGAGATTAGGGCGTGATATAGGCGATCGTCCCAGCATAAGTCCTGTGTGCGTCCCATGACAACAAGCCGCCTGCAAATCACGCGCCCCGTAAGTCAATACCGTTCAGTTAAGGAATTTATTCGTGTTCGGCAGGCTGTTCTTGAGCAGGGGTAGTAGAGAAGCAGGGGGGGAAGAACTAATTGTCTATCAACTCTTTCCTCCCCTGCCTAAGAAAGCCTCCCCTGCCTAAGAAAGCTTACCTTCACGAGTCAACTTCTTATCTGAACCGTATTGCCCCGTAAGTATAGCTTCTCACATTACTACTCGGACAAACCCAACTATTTTGTTCGCTCCCAAATCCAGTCCTGTATAATCGGATTCACCACCTCCGGCGCTTCATCCTGGGGACAATGCCCCACCCCTTCTAAAGGTATAAACTTTAGTACTTGTGGGAAGTTGGCTAACTCTCTGCCTAACTCAAATGGTTCCCAGGGGTCAGCGGTTCCCCACAAAATAATCGCCGGACATTGTAGCAGAGGCAAAAGGTCTTCAGGTAAGGGACCTGTGGAATAAGCGGTAAAGGCAAGGAACACAGCTACAGCGCCCGGATCGCTTACTGGTGCCATGAGGATATCTACCAACTCGTCTGTCACCGCCGCCGAATTTGCATAAGCTTTCAGCAGAATTTTCCGCACCGTTTTCCGCTGAGCAATTTGATTAAAAAAGAACTTGCCAATTGGTTTTATCGATAGCAAGCGTTGCAGCAAGGGCGCTCCGATACTACGATACCAAGGTAAAGTTGCCCGTTTGCGATCGTGTAACAGCCGTAAGGAGCAGTTTAACAGGGCAACTCCTAATGCCATATCCGGGTTATCCACCGCCGCTTGCATTACCACAATACAGCCTACAGAATTTCCTACGAAAAAAGCAGGTTCACCCACCACTTCACGGCAAAAATCAGCGATTTGCTGTCCCCAAGTTTCAAATGTGTAAGCAATCTCTTCACCTGGTTTGGGTTTAGCTGAAGCGCCAAAGCCAATCAAATCAATGGCATAGACACGGCAATTGTCCGCCAGTACGGGGATATTTTTCCGCCAGTGCCATAAAGAGGCTCCAAAGCCATGCACCAAGACAACAGCAGGTCCAGCGGTTCCTTGGGTTTGATAGTGGATGGAGAAACCTTGCCAAGTCCAGGTTTTTGTTGCAGGCAGAATGGTTGTCGATTTGATCATGGAAAATTTACAAACACAACACGTGGACGCACGGCAGCAACCCGCCGACATCGTTGTTATTTATTTTGTCTAAAAATATAAAACTTTAAAATAAATAGCTCGTGGGATGTCTGACCAAAAGCCGCGCTTGCGGCTTGTCTCAGTAGCACGAGTGCCAAGCTAACAGTTTAATCCAGCATAGGGTAGCTTTCATCTTTTTGATAGAAGTAGTGTACTCATAACGCGCGATTATGTCACTATTAAAAGTCACGACTTATGTAATTGAGCAAAGTTTTCCTCATGTTGGCACAAACTTCTACTTCTGTAATACCATTTCTCGGCAGTGATGTTGCTGCTAATTATGCTACTTCAAAAGTGGTAATATTGCCCATTCCTTACGAGGCAACAACTACCTATCGTCGAGGCTGTGAAAATGGACCATATTCAATACTGGAGGCTTCCCACCAGGTGGAATATTACGACGAGGAACTGGATAGGGAAACTGGCTGCGAGGTCGGGATTTACACTCATGAATCAATTGCGGACACGCGCCAGAGCAGTATCACAGCCGAGGAGATGCTAAAAGTTACCGAAGAAACTGTTGAGAAATTGATTGGCGATCGCAAATTTGTGATTGGTTTGGGTGGTGAACACAGTATTACTGCGGGAATTGTGGAAGCATATCGTAAAGCTTATGCAAACGAATTATTCACTGTAGTACAAATTGATGCCCACGGTGACTTACGCTACAGTTATGAAGGCTCAATTCACAATCATGCTTGTGTGATGCGGCGGATTGTCGATATGGATCTACCCACAGTACAAATCGGCATTCGGGCAATTTGTAAAGAAGAAGCAAACTTAATTAAAGAAAAACAACTAACCGTGTTTCGAGCGCGGGAAATAGCTAACGATCCAGATTGGAGCGAACGAGCAATTAAGGCGATTCAAACAGATAAAGTCTTTCTCACCATCGATTTAGATGGCATAGATCCTACCTTGATTCCTGCCGTTGGCACGCCAGAACCAGGCGGATTGAACTGGTATGCGTTGATGACTTTCTTGCGCCGCGTATGTGAAGATTACGATGTGATTGGTTGTGATGTGATGGAATTGGCACCCCTTGTAGATTCAGTAGTTTCACAATTTACGGCGGCAAAATTGGTCTATAAAATTATTGGATATCAGGCATCAGCTAAAGGTTGGTTTGAAACTGGAAAATGACGCTGAATAATGCCTAGATTTTTTGTTTTTAGTTTTTTCGCGCCGAAAGAAGATGAATATACTAGAAACAATTGACACTTTTGTGGGAAGCTACGCACTTGATTTTGAACTGCCAGGAATTGACAATTCCCGTACATCATCTTAGGCGTTATCTAGAAAAGTTCCGCGCAGTTAACTTCCATCCTGCTACCCCGAAGAACCATCAGCTGTGAAGGCGCATTATTGAAGGAACGCGATCGCCTATGTGTTTCCCAGTCAAGAAATTAACATGCTGTAGACTAAACCTGTGGGTTCTTCGTTGATAGTCGTGTAACTAGAGACAGATAGTCACGCCCACTGCTATCTTAAATTGGAGGCAATTGCAACTTTTTGATAAAACGTAACTTCATGGGAAAGAATTACCGACGGGTTTTACTTAAACTGAGCGGTGAAGCCTTGATGGGCAACATGGGCTATGGAATTGATCCAGAAGTGGTCAAAGGAATAGCACAAGAAGTAGCAGAGGTGGTAGCCACAGGCGTTGAGATCGCCATCGTTGTTGGCGGCGGTAATATTTTTCGTGGCGTTAAGGCGGCATCGGCAGGTATGGATCGGGCAACCGCTGACTACATCGGTATGATTGCCACGGTAATGAATGCCATGACGCTGCAAGATTCGCTAGAACGAATAGGGGTAGAGACGCGGGTACAAACTGCGATCGCTATGCAAGAAGTAGCGGAACCGTATATTCGTCGTCGTGCCATTCGTCATCTACAAAAAAAACGGGTGGTAATTTTTGGTGCTGGTTCTGGAAATCCCTTCTTCACCACTGACACAACTGCGGCATTAAGAGCCGCAGAAATTGATGCAGAAGTCATTTTTAAAGCCACCAAGGTAGACGGAGTGTACGATGCTGACCCCCATATCTATCCTGATGCAAAACGTTTTCAAAGCCTTACCTACGGGCACGTTTTGGCTCAAGATTTGCGGGTAATGGATAGTACCGCAATTGCCCTATGTAAAGAAAACAACATCCCAATACTTGTATTTGACTTATCGGTGCGAGGTAACATCCACCGAGCAATTATGGGAGAATCTATCGGCACCCTTGTGGGAGGTTCTTGTGAAATTAGATGAAGCTGAGAGTACGATGCAAAAGACCGTTGAGTCAACTCAACGAGCTTTTAATACGATTCGCACTGGTCGCGCCAATGCGAGTCTGCTGGATAAGGTGACGGTGGAATACTACGGTACCCCCACGTCTCTAAAATCACTGGCAAATATTAGCACGCCGGATTCTTCGACGATCATGATTCAGCCTTATGATCGCAATACCTTGAACTTGATCGAAAAGGCGATTTCTCTGTCGGATGTGGGTTTAACCCCTAGTAACGACGGTACGACAATTCGGCTGAATATTCCGCCCTTGACAAGCGATCGGCGTAAAGAATTTGTGAAACTCGCCGCCAAGTATGCCGAAGAAGGGCGCGTTGCCATTCGCAACATCCGCCGCGATGCCCTAGACTCGATTCGCAAGCAGGAGAAAGCCTCGGAAATCCCTGAAGATCAAGCAAAAGACCAGCAAGACAAATTGCAAAAACTAACCGACAAGTACACCGCCAGAATAGGCGACTTGTTGGCAGAAAAAGAAAAAGACATCACCACTGTCTAGAGTGTGAAGTTATAAATTATAAAGGCTGAAGGATGATGTATGAATTCTTCAGCCTTTATGCTTTTTGACATATTTACTAAAACTTTATGAAATATGATAAAGCTTTGGCTAAAAATTTGTAATCTGTGGAACTAATGAATTGTAATTTAGTAGCGGTTACAGGAAATAAATAATTTACAGGGAATCAAAAGAAACATTTCAATTTGGGATTATCGGCAGAATTAGCAAAAAAAGGGTGATATCACAGCCACAAGAAACCTGAATTAATCACGAGAGAGAATATTTATCTCCAAATATTTACGGATGAGCATAGTAGCGAAAAAATAAATATTTAGCTCATTTACACTGAAGGCTGGGAAATTTTTGGCAACCAACCTCAAAATCAGTTAAAGTCTGGTCAGACTATCTACCCGTAAAGTACAAAGAAAAACGCGAAAATCAAAGTTCTTCAAAAGCAAAAATTCAGCCATATGTATGATTGCATCATCGTCGGCGCGGGACCTGCTGGGGGAACAGCCGCTTACCATTTAGCCAAGCAAGGTCGCTCGGTATTAGTTTTAGAAAAAGAATCCTTGCCAAGATACAAACCCTGTGGTGGAGGGGTGTCGCCAGCGATCGCCCAATGGTTTGACTTTGACTTTAGCCCAGCAATTTCCCTGAAGGTCGATGAGCTGCGCTTTACCTGGAAATTGGGCGACCCTGTAGAAGCGAAACTAGCCATTATCGAGCCAGTTTGGATGGTGCGCCGAGACATTTTCGACCACTTCCTAGTTCAGCAAGCACAAAAGCAAGGGGCTGAATTACGAGATTCTACGGAAGTAACTGGGATTGAGTTTAAGAGCGATTATTGGCAAGTTAATACAGCTAACGGTCCAGTTACAGGTCGTTTCTTAATCGCCGCCGACGGTGTCAAGGGACCAATGGCAAAATGGCTAGGCTTCAAAGAACGCAAACGCCATTTAGCAGGCGCTTTAGAGGCAGAAGTGCCCGCTGCTGTGGACAACAACTCCACAATCCACTTCGAGTTTGGCATGATAAAAAACGGCTACATCTGGAACTTCCCCAAGGCTGATGGTTATTCGATTGGTGTCGGTACTTTCATCGGCGGCGAACCCCAAGACTTCAAGAAAATTTTGGATGAGTACGGAAAAAGTTTTGGTCTAGATGTCAAAACCAGCAAGCAGTATGGTTATCCGATTTCCCTATGGGATGGCAATCAAAAGCTACATACCCAAAATGCGGTTTTGGCAGGGGAAGCAGCTTGTGTGGTTGACCCGATGACAGCAGAAGGCATCCGTCCCTCGATTTTTAGCGGTTTGCTGGCAGCTGGAGCGATTAATCAGGCGCTTTCTGGTGATATTAACGCTTTAGAAAACTACTCCGAGGCGATTAGCGAACAATGGGGTGCTGATATGGCTTGGGCGCAAAAATTAGCAAAAGCATTTTACCGCTTTCCGGGAATCGGCTACAAAGTCGGTGTTAAGCGCCCCTCTAGTAGCCAAATCATGGGTAAAATCCTGTGTGGGGAACTGCGATATGCCGATGTTGTCAATCGTGCGCTCAAGCGTTTGGTTCCAGTTTCCGGTTTTGGCGGGTAATTAGGAGGAGGGGCGGGGTATCCCAGCCCGTACAGGAGTTAGGAGTGATGAGTAATTTATTTTTAACTCCTAACTTTTAAATCAAGCATGACTGGCGATCGCTTTATATTCTTGCTACTCACTACATTAAATTTCCGTGCTTAAGTTAATAAGTGCTGCATAAGTCCTGAGCCTTTGACGATGGAATTTACAGGCGATCGCGTTCGGCTTCAAAACGCTCAATTTCCTTATTTAGCTGAAAAGCTACTAAAGTACCTGCCTCAATTACCGAATCATTCCGCAAGCGCTTTATTTTCTTGTTAAGTAGATCGTAGTGTTGTTGAAGTTCTTCGCGTCTACGTTGTAAGTGTTGAATTGAGGACATCCGTTAGCTTCTGTTTCGATTCACAAATTGCGATTATTGAAGTTTGTTTTCTAGGTTCTCAATCTTTTGAGCAAGTTGTTCTATTTCAGCTTCAGCTTGTTCAATCTGCTGTTCTAAAAACTGTACACCAGTACTAGCTTTAATTGCTAAATCTCTGCTTAGGTGCTTGAGTATGTCGCTGAAGAGATCGTATTCTTTTTTAAGACTCTCAAGTTCCTGTGAAATTCGCCGTCGTTGTCCAGGGGTTAAGTCAGTCCGTTTATCCGCAGGTTTTGATATCACCTGTTGGACAGGAATATTTTTTTTATAAATAACTGGTTTAAGTTGTGAAAGCCGCAAACGTTCCTTAATGTCGCGCACTTCCTCTGTTCCATGCCCAGAAAAATGAACAATAGAAGGATTGATATCCAGCATTGCCAGCTGGATGTCCCTCGGTCGCACTGCCAACTGTGACTCTAGAACGAACTGATCGCGTTTTTTTGCCCGCTGTAATCCTTCTTTAATATCTCGCACCTCCTGATCTAAACGTAGTCGTGAAGTGTCTTTGGGATTGGCTGATAGAATTTGAATTTTTTGGGGAGGACTTTGAACTTGGGCTGCTTCCTCAGGTACAGAGTCAAATCCCAAGCAATCGCCAAAATGTTGAGTTGATTCGGAATTTTCCTCTATTTGTCTAATTAGCGATTTTGGAATTGATAAGTTGACACCCTCAATTTTTAGCTTGTCTCCCTGTCTGGCAACTTGACTTAACTCAGTTACCACTTTTATCGTCTTGCCACGAACGAAATTCGCCATTTCACGAGAATAAATTACTAGCGGCTGAAAATCTGCTAACGGTTCTGCAAACGTTTCTACCACTGACGCCATGCGAATCCACTCGGCTTTTTCCTCTAATTTCAACTTGGCAAGCGTAGATGCAATTTCTCGTGCGGCTTCACCAGGTTTTGTATAAGCTAAAGCCGTCCACGTCTGAACTTGGGCAAAATCACGCATATCCGGATCGTGACTCTCAAGCTGTTGTTTTACATAGACAAGCAAAAAATCAGACAATTCATGAATTCGCTTTTCACCAAAGCGGGAATTTGCTTTCAATTTTCTCAGCAGTGCATTTCGCACCTCTGTTTCCATTTCATAAAGTTCATATCCCACTTCATCACAAAGGCTGGAAAGTAACAAATCTGCCACAGCAAGCCAGGGAATTTTCAGTGCTTCCCCGTTGCGATCGCGTTGAAAATTCGCCCACAAGCGATAGAGCAAATCGGGTGTAAGCGCTAAGGGAAAAGCAGCATGATAAGCAAAATAGAGATGCGCTTCACCAAAGCGTTGCTGAAAAGCTTCTATTCGACGAATGACGACTTCTGGCTTCATTTTATACAGCGATAATTTTGATTCCAGTTCACTTATTTTATCTGTGCGGCAACGGAAGTCGATCGCCCCCGCAAAACATCGATCGCACTATCCAACCCCTGACGACTCAATTCAAACATCGGCACTAAACGGGCAATTTCACCCGCAGTCGTGCCAAACCAGCGCTCTGTCGCCATTGGATTGACCCATGCTATATAACGAACTCGTTGCTTTAGTTGGTATAAAAACTTTTCTGTCAACTCTAGCCTTTCTAAGCTATAACCACCCCGCGCTGCCCCCGCATCACTAAAAATCAACACAGCGGAACATTCTGGACGCAGTTGAGCCAGAAAATCTGATACAGGTTCAGCTTTCTGGCGAGCAGTGTCTCTGTAAATATACTTTGTTGGGCAGTTGTGAAAGTAATAAATACCAGCTTTTCCTAAACGTCCTCCCCGCAAGGCTGTATCTGCCAATCGCTGGGAAAGCGCGTGAAAAGGTACCATTGAGCCTTTTTGGTCAATCAGTAACTGTAATTCTGTGCGATTTACTCGACTGGGAACCATTACAGGTTCTAGCAAAATTCCCTGTTGTCCAATCCGCTCAATTGTTGCTTCTACATCTAATGTGGGCAAGCCTTGCCGCACGAAACGCCGCAAATGTCGCCAGCTTTGCTTCATCTGGCGTCGCGTTACGGGGAAATACTCATCGGTTTGGGTAAAGCGATTTTCTGCAATTTCATCAAAGCTGTTAGTAGTAATTTGTACGGCTTCAGCTACTTGCATTTCCTCTTCCACTTCTATCAATTCTGATGAAACTGGTACGGAAACAGGTGTATTTTCGGTTTTTTCGGGTTTTGGTTGAGAACTGGGCTTAGTAGTTTTTGTGTCTGAACTCTCCGATTTTTCAGGTGAGGTGGGAGTAAAAGCGCTGTTGGTGGATACGCTCATTACTTGTTGAAAGTGATAATTAAACAGGTGTTCCTCGTCCTTCGATTTCACCCACAAGGTACGGCAGAGTTCCGCTAATGTCTCTTGGTTAGTTGTGCCAAAGCCCTTCTGTAAAGCTTCTAGAATCAGGCGATACTCATCAATGCCCAGTGGTAAGCCTGCCTCTCGCAGCCGCGTAAAGAGGTCAAGTAACGGTAATTCTTCTTGAGTAGTGGTAGCGAGTTGTAGCTGTGTAGTTTTCATAAGATAAAAGAACCTGGCGATTATAAATCGCGGCTACACAAACAAAGTCCGCCTTCGCGGACTCCATGAAGCCTGCGGAGGCAGGCTTTGTTTGTATAGCCCCAGGCTTCTAGCCTGCGGGCATGGCAAGACGCGCATTGGTTTCATATTCATTGCGATCGCTCTTCAGCATAACGTCGATAATCATCCCAACTTTTGAGCAACACACCAGGATACAAAAGTTCTGTTTTCAACTTGCTGAGAATTTCCTCGTCGGAATTGTGCTTGAGTAGCATGTCGATCCAATCCATCAACTCGCTAGTGCTAACCTTTTTGCCTGCGTCTCCTTTGTCTTGTTGCATCTGGTTGCGAAGATTGATAAAGCGATCAATAATTGCATCCAGTAATGCTAAACGCGGATCGGGGAAAGGAAAGCGAGCTTTAACTATCTCAATCAAATCGTCTCGCTGCGGAAATTTGACGTAGTGAAACAAACAGCGACGCAAAAAAGCATCGGGCAAGTCTTTTTCATCGTTACTTGTAATAAAAACTATCGGTGTCACTTTCGCTTTAATTTTCTTGATGGGGCTGGTCTGTTTTACTTCTATTACCTCAAAGCGTTTCTCATCAAGCTCTAACAGCAAATCATTGGGAAAGTCGATATCAGCTTTATCAATTTCATCAATCAGTACAACTGTGCGACGTTCGTTGCGAAAAGCACGTCCTAGCGGTCCCCATTCGACGTAAGCATCAGCATTTTTCGCTTGTTCTGCGGCATCTTTATCTATCCCAGAAGCAGCAAGTTGTGCATCTCGCAACCTGCCAATTCCATCGTAAGTATACAGCCCATCCCGCGCTCGACTGGTAGATTTGACATACCAAGCTTCATAAGGTAAACCCAATTCGTAAGCGACAGCACGCGCTAACTTTGTTTTGCCACAACCGGGTTCCCCTTTTAATAATAAAGGACGTTCGAGAGCGATCGCTAAATTCACTGCTTCTACCAACTTCTCACTCGGCAAATATGGATACAAAAGTTGCCCTGTTAGCTTGTCTTGCTCTTTTGGTTTCGGCTGTTTATCCTTATTACCAGTGTATTTCAGCCGTTCATCTACAGCTTTAACCACCTATCCTCCTCTAGCTCCCAAGTACAATTACACAACTTAAGAATTTGGGCAAACACCAGTTCCGGAACGCCTTCACTGTTCTGTAGAATTATCTCAACTGTGTAGTCAATTTTTTTAGTTACTTTTGTGGGTAGTGCATCAATTGCATTTTCCATCCAGTTAACTAACACTTGGTCAGATAGACGGTCAATAATCGGCAGTCTTATAGGAGTACAAGGTTCCCACATAATATCAAATTCATCTGCAAACGCGATATTCCAGGTGTTAACACAACCATCCTGGTCAACTAAAAACATCAATAAAAAAAACTCGTTCCTTGAATAAATCGTCTGTTGAGTTGAGTTTACCAGGGGAAGCCAAAATTCGCGGATCAATTCCTGCAAATAGTCTTCATCAATACAATCCATATCGTGAAAAACCAGAATGACGTGCTGATTTTTCAATTGAGATATCACATTTCTAGCAATTTCCGGTAATGAAAAGTCTTGTACTCCTATCTGACGCCCTAGTTCGCGCCATAATGCTTTGATGTCAGTCCGAAATGCTTTCCGGGAGAGGTGAAATTCAATTGACGGAGTTACGCAACCATCAGGTATTGCGTTTAACAAGCGTTTCAAGAGAAATATTTGCCCGTGTTCTGGTGAGCCATGAACCAAAAAGGCTCCGATACGCTTTTCTTCAATAAATTGTCGGAATAAGCGCACCTGTTTTACATAGTTCAAGCGAAACAGTTCAATGTGTATTCGCTCACTTTCTAGACTATCAATTTGGTTGGCGAGGCGATCGCGTTGTGCTTCAATATGCTCAATTTCCTTATCTAGCTGAAAAGCCACTGAAGTACCTGCCTCAATTGCCGAATTATTCCGCAAGCGTCTTATTTTCTCGCTAAGTACATCGTACTGTTGTTGAAGTTCTTCGCGTTTGTGCTGTAAGTGTTGAACTGAGGACATCTCTAAGCTTCTCTTTCCATTCAGAAATTGCGATTATTGAAGTTCGTTTTCTAGCTTCTCAATCTTTTGAGCAAGTTGTTCTATTTCAGCTTCAGTTTGTTCCTTATCTTTTTGCAACTGATACTTTACACTAGTACCAGCTTC
Organism: uncultured bacterium; assembly: GCA_964245695.1. Classification (GTDB taxonomy): domain Bacteria; phylum Cyanobacteriota; class Cyanobacteriia; order Cyanobacteriales; family Nostocaceae; genus Hassallia. The sequence continues at coordinate 16,140 of CAXTNZ010000115.1, forward strand.
AACTGCTAAATCGTTCCTTAGGCGCTTGAGTTTCTCTCTTAACAGTTCGTATTGTTCTTGAAGGCTATCAAGTTCCTGTGAAATTCTCCGTCGCTTTCCTGGGGTTAAGTTAGTCGGTATTTTGTCCTCAGATTTAAGTGTCACCTGTTGGACAGGAATAGGTTTTTTATAAATAATTGGTTTAAGATGTTCTGGAATACCTTGTAGTCGAATTTCTACGCAGCCAAACTCATAAGCATCTTCAATAGAACGATTTGCCGCTAATGCCTTATAAAAACCAACTGCAAAAGCGATCGCTGCCTTATCTCCAATCGCGTCATTCATCCCAATCACAAACGGAATATATTCGGCGATCGCTTCAGCCTGAATTTCCGAATAGCAGGCATTCATTACCACACAATTGATGCTTTGTGCAAATAACTTAAACATTGCTGCTAAAGCGTCAGGCTTGACAGGCTGAACTTTGCCGACTTCATTCTCAAAGCACAATTCGCCGGTACTTTTACCATGTCCCGAAAAATGCACAATCTGCGGTTCAACATCGAATATTGCGTCTGTGATATCCCCGACACGAACCGACTCTCGCTGTTGTAGTTGAAACTTTCCAGGCTCTTTACGCAGCCTTGCTTTGATATCGCGTAATTCTTGCCCTAAACGTAACCGAGATTCGTCACTAGGATCGGCTGTGAGAAATAGAATTTTGATTTGACTATCATTCATTACTTTTTAAACGCTGGATTGGCAACTTAATTGATACGGGAATGAGCGCAAGAACTCTCTCAAACTCTCTCAAACTCTGTGTACTCTGCGTCCTCTGCGGTTCGTTTTTTCATGTCTACAAAGGGAAATAGCCTCTTTCCCGATTGGGGATGAGCGGTTTACCGCTCACTACGAATTTAATTTATTAAATATAGGCAGAGAAAAACCAGAGAATCACCCCTGTTAGTAATAAACAAACAATTCCCGCAGCACCAGCTAGGGGTTTTTTGTTTTTACCAGTCAACCATTCAGGGACTTTACCTGTGTAAGTAATTAATTCTGCTGTGTCTAAGCAAGCGATCGCCCATACCCATCCGGCGTGCAGTCCCCAAGCTATACCCAAATTACCGCCATCAGTAAACCGTGCCAATACCAGCACCATTCCCATTAACCACAGTCCGGGTAATTGAGGTATGGTTTCACGTCGTTCCCAAACCAAGTGTAGTAAGGCAAAAATCAAGCTAGAAATTACTGCTGCTACCCAAACTGGGTAATCTTGCGCTAGTTGAGTGAACAAAAAACCCCGGAAAACCAATTCCTCTATACCACCGACAAACAAAGCTACCAAAAAAATAGGTAGCAAGATAGATTGTAGAGACGCGACGGCAGGTGCTTCAACGGAGGGAACCTCCGCAACGCACTGCCTCAAATTTCGCGTCTCTACATTCGTCTGTTGCCAACTGCACCACGAAAGCCAAAATTGCCCGCCAAATACAACAGCTAAACTCAAGACTCCCAAAACAAAACCCAGTCCTAAAGAACCGAGAAGGGAAATATTTATATTAAAGCCATAATCTGAAAAAGATGTATTAGTCAGCCAATTTACACCCCAGAGAATCAGGGGTGCTAATAAATAAAGGGAAATCAATAAAGGCAATTTTTGTTCTGGCTGCAAAGGTTTGCCGAGTTGCAAATTGAGTGCTAGTGCCGATACTATTGCCACTGGTAACCAGCATCCTATCCAGCCAATGAAAAAAGCCATCACTACCACTACCACTGGTGCATTTTGTAGAAATGACACTAAGGTGTTGATTGATGGCTCAAATGATGCTATCGAAACAGACAAAAACAAATACGACACACTTCTTGCAAACATAGATTTCTTGTTTTTTAATCAAGCTTCTACCAAAATTGGTAATCTCTACAAGATGTCTAATCGTATTTTTTTGACTTGACACAATTGTTAAACAGAAGATGTTAATTTTTCTTACACAGAGAACGAGTTATCAAGCATTTAGCTTGAACTCATGCCTCCAGATCGAAAAATTTACTCCTCGTCTTCGTCTTCGTCTTCTTCATCTTCGTCTAATTCTAAGTCTTCATCTGCCTCGGTCAATTTTTTATCACCTTCACCAACTTGAATCAAGTGAATATGCTTATATCCCAGCTTAATTTCAAACTCGTCACCTGACTTTAAGCCCATTGCTTTGGTGTAGGTGGCACCAATCACAATCTGACCATTTTGATGTACGCTAACACGATATGTCGGTTCACGCCCACGTCCATCTTTTGGTGCTTCGGGACTAAGAGGAATTCCTCTAGCCGATAATAAAGCATCGTAGAAATCAGTCAGGTTTACTCGTACCTGACCACCTTTAGTCGTTGTGTAATAGCCACATTGCTTGGCTCTTTCTCGTCGTGGTAAAGTGGAAAGTTCTTTTACCTTAGCAAGCAGTGTTTTTCCAGTTAATGGCGCGGTTGCAGTTTCAGTCATTACTCTCAAAATATCCTTAGTCTCTCCAAACTGATAAACGATATCGTCTTATGCCAGTATTTGGCTTTTTGACATTTGCACATAGGTACTTAAGACCCTAGGGTAAGTGGTGAATTCCTACTTATAGGAGCCACAACCGAGGGAAAAAGTAATCTAGATTTTCCAGGGAGTTGGCGGTGTAGATTTTCTTCACACCAAACTCCTGTCTTCTCTACCTAACTTGCGAACAGCTTGCATCGGCTGCGCGGAGTTATCTCTTTATTGCCGTTCTATTATGGTTGCCCACCATAGATTAGAGGTTATGGTTGTCATCGGCATTTATTTGGGTGATTGTACGGCACTTTTAACCATCATTTGCCATCGGAAATGAAATAATTTTTTCTTTTGGCGCTACTACGGCGGTGTAATTTTAAGCCACCTTTACAAATTGTGTGGGTACTACTACAAATAAGTCGTAGACCCTAGAAATTGCAGGATTTCCACTTTCAGCGTTTGTCTTTCTTGCTCTTGAGTAGTAAGGTTTTCCCTACTCGTCCTCTCAAGCTTAGAACAGCATAGTATTTGAACACAGTTCTACAGGCATACACCCTTTTATCCTGCCAGTAGAGACGATAAATTTCACCTCTCTACATTCCGAAGAAACAAAGTGGTAATAGCCGCGCTTGTACGGCTATTTATACTGGTTTTGTTACTTCGTAATTTTATATTAAATACTAGCATGGACTAATAATAGCAAAATTGTTGTTTAATTTTGAATTAAAGTTGCCGGGTTAATTTTATCTAAATCCCTGCCCAAGGGAAAGCAAAAAGCGGTGAGGATTTTTCTGCCGCTTTATTCCCGTCAGGTAAAAATGATGGCGATTTCGAGGGAGTTTGCGTTGTAGATTTTTGGAGCGCAAAACTCCCATCTTCCCTCTTTATTACGAAACATGAGTATTACCGCACGGCTTTTATAAAAATTTATCTAACTTAGAGGCGGAGTTTTGACAAGTGATGTAGATCCAAGATTTTGTTGATTCAGAGAAGGCAATAAAGCGACAAGCAGATTGCGCGGCTTTTGCCTTCTCATAACTTCGGTGGCTAGGAGTATTGTCCACTACAGTCCAGGGGAAGAAATTATTCCAGGTTAAAGATGTTTATCACAAGCTTTAACAATTCTATATAACGAAAAAAATACTGTTTAGCCACCCTTGGAGGGATTCTGTCACCCAGGATTGAAAGCGTGTTCACATCAACATAGTTAGTTATATCCTTATTTTGCCGATGGGGGTAGAGGTTGACATAATCGCCAAACCGATTCGGTATTTATAAAATTAAGATTTTAATGGTTATCCTTAAACTAGAATCAGTAGCTCTTTTATCATCAGTCAATTAACCGCTAGCGTTGAATTAAGGGCAACAAGAGTATGGGTCACATGCGTTGAGCAATATGCCTGTACTCATGATTTACTACTCAAGTGAGATAATTTCAAGAATTTGGTTGGTGGTAATGGAAGTTCTTTTTAAGGTCATTCGGCAAACACAAAATTCATCCCCTGTTGTGCGAACTTACCATTTGGAGGCAGAACCAGGCAATACCATCCTGGATTGTCTCAATCAAATTAAGTGGGAGCAAGATGGGACTTTAGCGTTTCGCAAAAATTGTCGCAATACTATTTGTGGTAGCTGCGCCATGCGAATCAATGGACGTTCGGCTTTAGCTTGTAAAGAAAATGTTCAGAGTGAAATTGCTAGATTAGAAAATATCCAAGCGCCAGGAAGTAACGCAAATGCTATTCCAGAAATCACGATCGCCCCGTTGGGTAATATGCCAGTGATTAAGGATCTGGTTGTGGATATGAGCAGTTTCTGGGATAATTTAGAGGCGGTTGCTCCTTATGTGAGTTCGGCGGGGCGACAAGTGCCAGAAAGAGAATTTTTGCAAACACCACAAGAGCGATCGCTTCTCGACCAAACTGGCAATTGTATCATGTGTGGAGCTTGCTACTCTGAGTGCAATGCCCGTGAAGTCAATTCAGACTTTGTAGGTCCCCATGCTCTTGCCAAAGCTTACCGCATGGTCGCAGACTCCCGCGATCGCGACACTGAAAATCGATTAGAAAATTACAACGAAGATACTAAAGGAGTTTGGGGCTGCACTCGTTGTTTTTACTGCAATTCAGTTTGTCCAATGGATGTAGCGCCAATGGATCAAATCACCAAAATTAAACAAGAAATTCTGGAACACAAAGAAGTAGCCGACAGCCGTTCAATTCGCCACCGCAAAGTATTAGTAGATTTGGTGAAAGAAGGTGGCTGGATTGATGAACGTAAATTTGGCTTGCATGTCGTCGGTAATTACTTTAAAGACTTGACAGGATTGCTCAGTATTGTACCCCTGGGTTTGCGGATGATAGGTAAGGGTAAATTCCCATTATCATTTGAGTCTTCAGAAGGAACTCAACAAGTGCGATCGCTTATTGAATCTATCCAACAAGAGAAACTAGCGACTAAGGACTAGGGAATAGGGAGTGAGGAGTGGAGGACAATTATTTCTCCCCATCCTCCAC
>CAXTNZ010000116.1:0-20895 GCA_964245695.1 uncultured bacterium
TACATCACTAGAATAATGATTCCCAGCTTTTTACTCTATGAAAAATACAGGGGACCCCGGTCGAAAAAAGTTCTATCTATTATTGCCAAATTAACCAACTGGCTAAAACCAGCAAACCAAAGTTATATTAGCGGTCAGTAAAGATTAGGGGAGAGCAATTAAAATTTCAACACTATGCAAGTGAAATATAATGACAATGAAAGTTTCATTAGTTGTTAGTGATTTATCTGGAGGCGGGAGTGTCCGGGCATTTTTACTAGCTCAAGTTCTCAAAAAGCTGAATTACCAGGTGGAAATTATCGGCTTTCTCTTCGGTAAGGATTTGTATGCAATTCCTCCCTCTGACATGCCGATAGTTAGTATTGCTGGCAAAAACTATCCTGAGTTTTTTAGCTCAAGTCGGCAACTTTTGCAAAAATTAGATGGAGATATTATTTATGCAGTAAAACCCAAGCCTACGAGTTTTGGTCTGTCTCTAATCAAAAAATTCAGCAGCCGTCGTCCTTTACTTTTAGATATGGATGATTGGGAACTTAGTTGGTATGGAGGTTTTGACTGGAAGTATCGTCCGAGTCTTAAGCAATTTTATAGAGACATTTTCAAGAAGAATGGTGCTTTGAGATTTCCGGATCATCCGCTGTATCTACAGTGGATGGAAAGCTTAGTAGCAAAGGCAGATGCGGTAACGATAGATACTCAGTTTCTCAAAGAACGCTTTGGCGGTGTTTATGTGCCTAATGGTAAAGATACTGCAATGTTTGACCCCCATAAGTATAACCCTGAAGCAAGTAGAGAACGTTACGGTCTTTCTGGGTATCGAATTCTCATGTTTCCTGGCGCACCACGACCTCACAAGGGGGTTGAAGATGTTTTAATGGCGTTGGATAAGTTAAATCAACCAGATTTAAGATTAGTGATTGTGGGTGGAAGTCCTTACGATGACTATGACAATCAACTCATTCAAAAATGGGGACGTTGGATTATCAAGTTGCCAAAGAGTCCTATAGAGGTTATGCCAGAAGTTGTAGCGGCTGCTCACGTTGTGGTCGTTCCCCAGCGAGATACGGTGATTGCTTGCGCTCAATTTCCCCTAAAGCTCACAGATGGGATGGCAATGGCTAAACCTGTATTATCGACGCGAGTTGGAGATATTCCCGAAATTTTAGGTGAAACTGGTTATTTAGTAGACCCTGGTTCTCCCGAACAAATTGCCGAGGAAATTAAATTGATATTTGAGAATTTAGAGACAGCAAACGAGCGAGGCTCAAAGGCGAGAGAAAGATGTGTAGAAAAATATAGCCTAGAGGCTATGGCATCTACCCTCAAGTCAGTAATTGCTCGGTTGTGAGCATTCATGGTTGGTGATTTAAAATAGGGGAATAAATACACTTAAAAAGCCGAAGTATGAGAATTTTTAAGTTATATTTATCTTCAGATGAAAGGCTACTTCACAAAAAAAAAGATGAATTATTTTATACTAAATAAGGTCTAATATAAATACCCAATGTCTACAAGCAAGCTAATACTCAGATTTGCTAAACCATATCCAGGTTTGATTATCCTGACAATAGTGTTGGGATTTTCAGGAGCTTTATTTAATGGTGTTGGCACGGCTCTGATTGTGCCAGTGATTTTAAGAATTGTCGGACAAGAAGTGGATTTAAGCGGTGCGCCTCCGATTCTTAAAAAAATCATGTTTCCCTTTGAAAATGTTCCAGAAGATTATCGCCTAGTAGTGATGGCTGGGGCAATTATATTGACAATAGTTTTAAAAAATATAGCTAGTTACGCAAGTACTTTGGCTTCTAGCACTTTAACTCGCAAGCTGACTTCGGATATGCGTGAAGCCGGCTTAAAGTTATTGCTAGAAATTGACCTAGATTATTACGCCAAGATGAAAGTTGGCGATTTACTCAACAGCCTTGGTGGAGAAACTGCCCGTGCTGCTAGTGCTATAGGAAGTGCAGTCAAGTTAGTTATCCTGGGGATTACAATTTTAGTTTTTGTCGGCTTGTTGCTATCAATTTCCTGGGAGTTAACGATTGCGACAACAATTTTGCTGTCTTTTGTGACGTTAATAAATCAGTATGCCATTAGCCGAGCAAAAGATTTTGGCAAGCAATTGTCAGATATGTCTAAAGCATATTCAATTACTATGCTGGAAGTACTGAGCGGGATTCGTTTGGTAAAAGCAACGGGTAATGAAAATAGAGAATATAAAAAGATTAGAAAGCTAATTCGTGACCGCGAAAAAGCCGATTTTCAATCTCAGGTTCATTCTGAGGCGATTGGACCCACGAGTGAGGTAACGGGCATTACAGCCTTAATACTGATTGTCTTCTTAGCACGAACCTTTTTTACAGATCAGATTGCTTCGCTTTCAGCGGTTCTCCTGACATATTTATTAGTCTTATTCCGATTGCTGCCATTTATTTCGCAGTTAAATACTCTTCGCAGTAGCTTTGCGAATACCGATGCCAGTGTGGGTATTGTGGTTGAATTTTTAGGAAGGGATAATAAGCCGTTTATGGGCAACGGTAAGCATCCCTACACACAATTAGAAAAGGAAGTGCATTTCAATCGCATATCCTTTTCCTACCCCAATCAAGAGAAGTTGGTGCTCAAGGATGTAGATTTGCATTTACCGCGTGGTACCACTCTGGCTTTGGTAGGTGGTTCGGGTGCGGGTAAGTCAACGTTGGCAGACCTCTTACCGAGATTTTATGACCCCACATCTGGCTGTATTACTATTGACGGCAAGGATCTGCGCGACTTCGATGTGACATCCCTACGTAAAGCGATGGGAATTGTCAGTCAGGATACCTTTCTGTTCAATGACTCGGTGCGGAATAACATAGCCTACGGAAGACTTGAAGCTACCGACGATGAAATTATTGCAGCAGCGCAACGGGCAAATGCTTATGAGTTTATCAGCAAATTGCCCCAGGGATTTGACACTATGATTGGCGATCGCGGCGTGATGTTGTCTGGTGGACAAAGGCAAAGATTAGCGATCGCGCGTGCATTACTACAGAATCCAGAAATTTTGATTCTTGATGAAGCCACCAGCGCTTTAGATACGGTTTCCGAACGTTTAGTACAAACTGCAATCGATGACCTCAGTCGCGATCGCACTACCCTAGTAATTGCCCATCGCCTTTCCACAGTCCAAAAAGCTCATCAAATTGCGGTTTTAGATCAAGGACGTGTGGTAGAAGTGGGAACCCATAAAGAACTTTTAGCAAAGGGTGGTTACTACTCACGCCTGTACTCAATGCAATTTGGCGATCGCGCTGAAGCTACCGCCAAACCCAATCAAAGCTTGCTCCGCATGTCTCACGAAATGCGGACGCGGCTTAACTCGATGATTGGTTTTTTGCGCTTATTACTTGATGATATGGCAGACAATCCTCAAGAGCGACATGAATTAATTGAAGAATCCTACAAATCAGCCTTTATAATTCTCAATACCATTGATATTTTTGACGATATTGTTAACATCCAAAAGAATTTACAACTAGTGTCAGTTGGAGAGATGAATCATAGTGTAAGCGTCCAGCCTCAAACTTATACTGACATCTCTGATGAATTCCGGACGCGTCTTAATCCTATGCTTGCCTCTCTGCGTTCACTTGCTGACAATGGGGTAGACACGCCGGAAAATAAAAATGAATTAATTGAGGAAGCTTATGATTCGGCAATTCGTCTGCTCGATACTTTGGAAGTTTTTGAATATAGCCTTAAAAATTAGCTAATGCAATTGCCGCTTGCCAATGCTATTACTAAATAAAATAATAAAAATGACAAAAAAACAGTTAAAAAATAAATACATTTTTTTCTCCAGAGAGCTTTCACAACAACCAGACACAGCTCATGAAATACATGATGTTCTTTGTGCAAATGCAGCGGCAAACTTAGGTTACTCTTCAGTGTTAGCTTATCCAGATCGCAAAGGTTATGTTAATCCATTAAGATTAATTTCTCCTTTTCATCCCCAACAGCCAGATAATAAGTTTGTAGAATTTTACGAAGTTCAAGAAAAATTAAAAGTTGCTCCGCTACCGATGTTTTGGCTCACTGATAGGGTAGGTGGAAAGTGGACTAGCTCTAGTACATTAGTGACCAAATATTATTTGCCAATTCACATCCTACCGTATACTAAGATTGTCCACACCAGAGATTGGAATTTTGTGAAAGCGGCAATCAAAAATAAAATTCCAACTATCTACGAGCGTCATCACTTTCAAAAACAACAATTTGAGCCTGAGATTGTGAATAGCCCATTTTTTCAAATTGCTATAACGCAGTCTGAACTTATACGACAAAGCTTAATTGAATATGGGATGCCACCAGAAAAAGTTGTGTGGCTACATAACGGCTTTGAAAATTCATTTTTAGTTAGACAACCAGAAGCTGCTGAAGCATGGCGTAAAGAACTGCTTGCAGATAAACGCAAGCATTTGGTTGTTTATTCAGGCGCTTTATATCCTTTCAAAGGAATTAATGTTTTAATTGATGCTGCCAAGGAATTGCCACAAATTCAGTTTGCCATCACAGGTGGCACGGAAGCACAAGTGAAAGAATATCAGCAACTATGCAAGGATAAACAGGTAGAAAATGTCAAACTTTTAGGCTGGATACTACCACGCCAGCGATTAGTCAGCTTGTTTCAAGCCGCTGATATTTTAGCTCATCCTCACTGCTCTGGCAATGCAGCAAACTTCACCAATCCTGTTAAATTTTTTCAGTACATGGCTTCGGGAACTCCAATGGTGGTGACGGAAATTCCCCCTTTAATGGTGTTTAAAAATTCACCTTTAATTGCTGGTTGGTGTGAACCAGATAATCCTCATAAATTTGCGGAATGTATTCAGTATGTTTTAGGAAAATACCCCAGAAAAATAGAAGGTTATGCGGATACGATAAAGTTTGCCGAGCAGTTTTGTTGGGAAAATAGAGCCGCTAAAATTCTCAGTTACGTAAATGAATCTTTCCATCCACAATACAACTAACTATTACGAAAATGACTAGAAAAACTGTGGGAATGATTAGCAGCTATGGAGGTCTTGAAAAAAGAACCGATTGGCTATGGCAGCAAAGTCCTCATGAATTTGGTATTTGGGGCAATATGCAAATGCAGGCGATCGCACCAAAGCCAGATTTTCTGGTGATGTATCAGTTTGATTTTCCACAAGAAAATCAGCGTAAGAAATCCTGGTTAGATAATTTTCGCAAGCAACCGCAAAAACCCGAAGTGAATATCGAATCTCGGCTGCGCGGTGTGAGCAAAGAGCGGATTATTTATTTGCTACGCGAACCACCATTAGATGAGATTGTAGAAATAAATAAGCATAATTATCAACAAGCGCAGAACTATTGCGGCTACGTTTGCGGACCTGATGATTTTGCTCCCACTCCCGACTATATGCCTGCGATTTGGTATCATGGCAACTCATTTCGCGATTTAAATGAAATACCACCTCCGCCAAAAATTTCCCCATGCAGTTGGATTACCTCTGGAATTAGCCGCACAGCTAACCATCGCCAGCGTTTAGACTTTTTAAATTCCTTACAATCAAGTGAAATTCAGTTTGATTTGTATGGGCGTAACTTACCTGTATGGGCGAAAACATCCGGAGAACTGGGTAACAAATGGTATGGCATGGCACCGTACTATTACAATCTGGCAATTGAAAACTATGCCGATAATAATTGGTATGTAAGTGAGAAACTTTGGGATTCTTTGTTAGCATGGTGTCTGCCAATTTACTACGGTGGTCCTGCTGCTGATAAATTATTGCCACCGGGTAGTTTTTTACGGTTGCCCAGCTTAGATGAAAAAGGTATTGCCTACATTAAAGAAGTGACTGCGACTCCTGACGCTTGGTATGCAGCCAAGGAAGCGATCGCCGAAGCCAGACAAATTATCTTACACAAACTGAATCTCCTCAACTGGCTGTCAGATTTCGTTACTAAATTCTAGGGAAAGCATCTCGCCTGCACCCTAAGTTAGATAATTTCAAATTTTGAAATTTGAATTCATATATGAATGGTATTTGTACGCTTGGCAATGACTATGTTTACGACCAATTGGTCGCTTTACTTAACAGTATTGATGAGATATTGGGTTCGGACACTCCTGTCTGCATCTATCCATTCGACGAGCAAGTAGAGCGTATTACTGATGAAATAGTTAAACGCCCTAATGTATTTCTTTACGACAATCAAGAATCAATTAAACGCTGGGATGAATTTATGCTTTTAGCTAGCCCTGCTAGCATGAACAAAGATAAATACAGAATTTATGGCGGTCATCGCCGATTTTGTGCTTTTGATGGTCCCTTTGATAAGTTTGTTTATATGGATGCAGACACTCTAGTGATGAATTCACTAGATTTTGTATTTGACAAATTGGATGAATACAACTGTGTTGTCTATGATTTCCAATTTAAGCACCCAGACAAAGTTTACAACATAGATTCGCCTAATTTACTAAAAGTTTTTCCCGAGAATCGCATCAAATCAGAAATATTCTGTTCGGGATTTTACGCTTCTAAGAAAGGGCTTTTTGACGAAGGCAAAATAGAGGAATTGTCATCTTATCTGAGAGCAGGTGAGAAAGAAATTCTCTATCCTACGGGAGACCAACCAGTTGTCAATTATATGTTTATGAGGTCTGGCATACCTGTTTATAACTTTGCCCATCACTTACCAAATAATAAGATAACAGGATGCTCTGTCACCTCCAGCCATTTTGAAGAAAAAGACAGAATTCTTTATGACAAAGGAAATCGACTGACTTACCTGCATTATATTGGTGTTCCTCCTAAAGTTACTCAAGCAGTATGCGCCGGAGAAAACGTTGATTTTCCTTATCGAGATTTATTCCTTTACTATCGTTATCTCCGCGAACCAGAAAAGCGTCCAACGTTTACAACTCCTCCAAAACCTTATGACGCTCCACCGCCCAGTTTACTGAAAAAAGCTTTGAGAAAGTTGAAATTAATTAATAAAGGATAATCTATGAATCGGGGAATTTATATCGTTGCCAATGACCGGGTTATCGATAATGCTATTACATTACTCAACAGCATTCGTTGCTATGACCAGGAAGTTCCGGTTTATCTCATACCATTTAATGATGATTATCAAAAGGTAGCAGATACGCTTGCTACTCTACACAAAGTTCAAGTTTTCCCAGACTTAGAATTTGTTGATGAGTTCACAAAACGCATAGGAGAGATTTTTCCTAGAGATTTCTTAGCCTTACCCAACAAAATGCGTAAACTGGCGGTATGGTTTGGACCTCTAGATGAGTTCATTTATATTGACACTGATATTGTCGTTTTTGAAAAAATCGCCGACAATTTAGAAAAACTTGCAGAAGTAGACTTTTTCTGTTGCGATTATCATCATGCCAATGACAAGCTGCGAAATATTTTTTCACAAGAAGTGAAAGAGCAGCAAATTTTTACAGACAAGCAACTTGAAGACGTTTTCAATAGCGGTTTTTGGGCTTCCAGAAAGAAAGCAATTACCGAGCAACAGATGGATGAGACTTTGCGCGAGTGTGCGATGCACCGCGAGTATTTTGATTTTTCTGAAGGGGTGACAGACCAACCTATTCTTAATTATCTGGTTCTCAAGCTAATTCCTAAATGTGGAAATCTTGTCAAAATTCCAGGGGGAGGTCCCGGTAGTTGGGCAGGTTCTCGAAACTTCCAGCAGCAAGACTACGCCCTCTATGACCGAGGACAGCGACTGAAATATCTCCACTGGGCTGGGACACGTATAAAACCAGGTTGTCCCTATTGGGAATTGTGGTCACACTATCGCTATCTCCATGAGGGTAAGTTAGCCTTCATGCCCAAACTTGCTCGCCGTTTGTTTCCCTTTATTGCTGCCCGCACTTGATATTAGGAGTATCCCGATGAAAGAAGGCATTTACACATTAGCAAATGATGTGGTTTATGACCAACTAGTTGCCTTGCTCAATAGTATAGAAGCTAATGCTGGCAGAGAAATTCCTGTTTGTATAATTCCCTATGATGAGCAGTTAGACAAGGTGCGGGCAGAGGTGGCAGCTAGAGATAATGTCACGCTATTTGAGGACTCTGCTTCCATAGCTTTTTGGGAAGATTTTGTAACTCAGGCATGGAAAAATTACCCAAGGGCGCAAACAACTTGGCGCCAGAAAGGACTTCCCGAAGTCTATCGTCTAGCGATGCATCGCAAACTTTGTGGCTTGGATGGTCCCTTTGATAAATTTATTTATTTTGACGCAGATACTTTATTAATGGGACCTATTGATTATATATATCAAAAGTTAGATGACTATGATTGGGTGACAAATGATTTTCAGTATAAGTCTGAGTTGAAATATATTTTTGACGGACCCGCCGAACTTATTAAAAAAATTTTTAGCGAAGAACAATTGCCATCTCAAATATTTTGTGCTGGTTGGTTTGCAGCTAAAAAGCAGATTTTTGATGAAGTTATGTTAGCGAATATCCTTGACAAATTAAAGGCTGGGGAAGCTGATGTGATGGCATTGGGAGGTCCTGACCAATCTTTATTTAACTACATGGTCTTGCGGAGTGGAATCTCCTTCTATAACTTTGCTTATCATGATTTAGAAAAGGTAACTGGTAACCACTGGTCTTCTAAATTTGATGTGGTAGATAACGTTTTGTACGATAAAGGACGACGGCTGACATACCTGCATTATATGAGTATAGGTGCATCAATGTTTACACAGCTTTGTGCTGGTAAAGATATTAATATTCCATACCGTGACGTGTTTTTGTATTATCGGTACTTAAAGTCTCCAGAATCTAGACCGAAAAGCTTTACTCGCCCAAGTCTGGTAATGCGTTGGCAAAAGTCTACTAGCAGTTTTGTTAGCCAAAAAGCCAGCAACATGATACTTAAGTATCGCAATTTCAAGGATAGTATTACGCAATAACCCCAGTGCTATATAGCTACTTGATTTTAACGTCAGGAGTATAAATCTCAAGTGCGTTAAAATAAAATACACCAAGTAGCTACACTATTATTACGTAACTTTTTTAGTAATAAGATGATATTGAAATCATCTGAGTTTTCCAACAAATTTCACTGAACACCGCAAGCACATTATCTGATTATTAGAAAAACAGCTTGTTTGCGGCGAACAGTTATGTTGATTCGTTGAAGTGATGACTCGTTTTATCTCTAACCCATAGAATCTAAATCTAGAGATTTCATTCCTTGGCGTTCTATAAAAGCCAACATACTTCCTAACTGCAACCAAACTAGTACGCTAGTTAAAAGACTAACTGGCACACCGACTGCATAAGCAAGCAAGGGCGGAAAGCCGAATATCTCAAAACCTGAGGCGAGAAACAGACAAACACCGCCAGCAATTCCCAAAAATGGCACAAACAATTGTCTAATCCAAACACGAGAACCAGAATTTTCAGCGCCATTGCTTTGCAATTTCTGCATAATTAATTTCAGCGTTCCGGATAACGCTGCACCACAAGTCAATGCCACAAACAAACCAACAGCTAGCAGAAAATACGGCGGATGTAGAGGATAGTAGTACATGAATTCTCCTGATTGATATGGGAATAGAGAATAGGGAGTAGAAAGTAGGATTTTTTTCTTTCACTACTCCCAATTCCCCACTCTTCAGTTGTTACTGCTTGCCACCAAAAGTAACGGGGAATGTAGCTTTCGGTAAGATAGCAGCTGCGCCTTCTCTGGAGAATTCTGTCAAAATGCCGATCGCTACATTCAACAAACGAGTCGGCTTTAAGTCATCTTTAACCAGATTCCACAGGCGTTGGACTTCTTCGGTGTGCAGGCGGTCATCTTCAGTCAAAGCAAGCAGCAACTGTCTTTGGATAAACTTGCCTTCATCAGACAGCAGATATTGTAACCCTAGCTGCGCTGTAGGCAATAAATCAAAGTTGCTATCAGTGCGAGCGATCGCAATTAAATTCTCTAACCGCTGCCACTGAAATTTACCATCTTTGAACAACACATTTAATAACCGCTGACGTAATCCAGGAGATTCTCCGGTCAGCAACCGCCTTGCTATATAAGGATATCCCACCTCTACAATTTTGAAATTCGGATTGAGGCTGAGGGCAATACCTTCTTGCGTCACCAGAGAACGAATAATTAAAGCAAACTTGGCAGGAACTCGGAAAGGATATTCATACATCAATTCCGAGAACTCATCGGTAATCGTTTTGAAGTTAAAATCCTTGACGTTTTTGCTAATTGCATTTCCCAACACCGCTTCTAATGCTGGCACAATTGGACCAATATTTGTATCTGGAGTTAAAAACCCCAGGTTCACAAAGTCTTCTGCTAAGTCGTTATAGTCTTTATTGACTACATGCACTAGCGCATCTACTAGAGTTTCTTTGGTGGTTTCCTCTAGCTGATCCATCATGCCAAAGTCAATGTAAGCCATACGACCGTCAGGCATGGCAAATAAATTACCTGGATGAGGATCGGCATGAAAGAAACCGTGTTCCAACAGCTGTTGCAAACCTGAGGTGACACCAATTTGAATAATCGCCTCTGGGTCTAAACCTGCTGCGCGGATGCTTTTAGTATCTGTGAGTTTGAAACCAGTAATCCATTCGAGAGTTAAAACACGCGTATTGGTGTAACTCCAATAAATAGCTGGCACTTTCACTTGCGGATCGTCACGGAAGTTGCTGGCAAATTTTTCCGCGTTGCGACCTTCATTAATGTAATCAATTTCCTCAAATAGCTTCGTGCCAAACTCGTCCACAATTAAACTTAGGTTGTGACCAAGATTGAGAGGCAACCAGGGACTTAGCCAACCTGCCGCCCAGCGCATTAGATAAAGGTCGAGTGTGATAACCGGGCGTAAGTTGGGGCGTTGCACCTTCACGGCTACTTCTTCGCCGCTGTAGAGGCGACCACGATATACTTGACCCAAGCTAGCAGCGGCTACTGGAGTCGGTGACAACTCGCTATAAATTTCTTGAACTGGGCGATTTAGTTGGCTTTCGATAATCCGGTAGGCGATCGCCGAGTCGAAAGGTGGCAACTGGTCTTGTAGCTTCACCAGTTCTTCTAAGAAATCTTTGCGTATCAAGTCAGGTCGCGTCGAGAGGGCTTGACCAACTTTAATAAATGTAGGACCAAGGCGGGTAAGGAGGAGCCGCAACTGAGTAGCTCGTTTGAACTTGTTGCGCTCAACTGCCCCTTGCCATTCATCCCACTTAAGACCGAGAATAAATCCCGCAAAAAACCAGATAATTGTTACTGCCCGCCAGATAGCGAGCCAGGGACGCAAGCTGTAGTAGCGAGCGATCGCGTTTGGATTATAGCTCCTTAACTGAGCTGGTTGATACTGACCCACGCCGACCTTTGCCTCTTAAACCGATAATTTTACACTTTTGTTTGCCTGTCAAAAGCAATCCACAATCTGGTTGCAAGTACAGGATACTTGTAGTCTTTTATCTACAACAATTAAACTTTTTACATTTCCGGGTAACTTTCAAGGCGATTTTAGCCTGGTTGATTACCCGTAGTTTTTTATCTTTATTCTTAATTCTACTTCATAAAAGTACAAATACTTCTTTTCTAAAGCTTAAGAGAGATCCATAAAAATAAATATCCTTGGAAGTTGCGCTCATGAACAGCTAGCCTTTTTTAACCAGTCGTATAGCCTTGAAGACCAAATGTTCGGACATGAAGGCTGGCTGTTTCGCTCGCTCCCTGACCGTCAAGCCCGCGCTTTGCGCTTTACCACCAACCAACCCGAAACACGGACCGGTATTTATTTCTTGGCAAGTGCTTAAGAAGGCAGTATTTGTAAATTTTTGTAAATAATAGGAAAACAGGCAACACAGCCTTTTTCTTTTTGGATTGGTATTATTTATTTATTTACTGGGCTTGTGTTGATTGATGTATGTCTATCTTGCTAAAAACATTTCGATATTGCACCAGTCCTGAGTGAAAGGTAGAAAGCCAACACATTGTCATCAGTTATGGTTTATATTTCCTACTGAATACTTAGAGAAATTCAAGAAATAAATTATGCTTGAGGACAAAGATGGAAGCCTCGTTTTGATACAGGAGTTACGCCAGATATAAAAGAAATATGGCAGACTTTTTTGTTTGCAAGTCCTTGAACAGACAATATAAACGAATGCTGATGGCATTCAGTGTATATACCAAATATATCTGACTTTAAAAACACATTAGAGCCTATTTCATGAGCATCTTTCCATCTTTAACTAACCGCTTACGACTGTCTAGTTTACTGATATTTGTAGTTGGTGTAATTGCCGCTCTTGTTCTTGGCTGTATGGCTACTCCTAGTCAACCCCCTAAACGAGACAAGTTTCTCTGGCCGTTTTCATCCACATCGCCTTGGAATATGCCCATAGGTTCAAAAGCCCAATACGTAAAAGCGAACATTGGCAAGGCAGGCTATGCTGGGGCAGATCAAGAGTACTTCTACAAACTTAAAGCAGGCGATCGCTTGCGTCCAGTTTATGGTCCTGGTGCCTGGGGTGAGGGGCGCTGTACAGGCAATCAATCTATGGGAATCTCGCTGCCGATTCCAGACGACTTGATTGTTCCAGATGCCACGACCAAGCCTTACAGCACACCCAATAACGCTTCAGCCTTTCTGATGCCAGACGGTAAAACCTTAGTGCAGCTTGAACCGCTTGCTCGTTGTCAACCTGGAGGTTCAATTTATGGTTGGCGTTATCCCGACGTTGATATTTACAAAGAGGGAATAGGGGGAGCGCATTTTGGTTCTGGTCTTTCTTCGATTGGTGGGTCTATTCGCAAAGGTGAACTTACTAGCAACCAGCCTCTGCGTCACGCATTAAAAGTTACTATTTGGGGGGAAAAATATCTTTATTACTCTCAGTCTAATCCTGGGCATCGCTGGCCCGCAGAGCGTGCAGATGCCAAAGCAGCCAACCAGTATCATGGTAAAAACCCCAAACTTGTGCAAGGCTCACTTCTGGCAATTCCTCCCAGCACAACCGAAGGAAGTCTTAACTTGCAAACACCTGTTGCTAAAAAGCTGTTTCATGCCTTGCAAGATTACGGTGCTTATGTTGTTGACGATGCCGGCTGGGACGCTCATTACCTCGCAGTGGAGAAAGGAGTTCTTGAGGAGTTTCGCAAAACCTTCGGCTATGACTTTGAGGGCACAAGTGGAAAGTTCCACGACGACTTTATGAAACTATTCCAAGCACTGCACATTGTCGATAACAATAAATTAAACAATGTTGGTGGCGGTGGAAAACCGCGTGCAGCTCTTGCTCCACCTATTGGAAACTGACATAAAAGGAAATTCAAGATAAGGTAATGGGATAATTATCAATTCCCAATTACCTTTGCAAACGCAGGAGAACTCTTTAACCTCCTGCTTTCTGCTCCTCGATTTTCACGCTTTCGCGTTGTTTTTGTAAAGAAAATATTGAGAAAGTAAATCCCAGTATTTTTTTGAATTGGCGACAACTTATACTGAATTCTTTACTTCAAGCTTAACTCTTCCGATTTCAAAAGCCCTTGATAAAAACTATATCTTTGTTCGGAGACTATAGACTGGGAGTAGCCTTGTCTCATCAAATTTTGAGCTTTCTGGCAAATCATAGATGTGCGTTCCAAGTCTGACAGAAGGTATTCTATAGACCAGCAAAAGGAATCTGTATCATCAGCAATCATCACACTTTCTAGATTCTTGGCATTTATTCCTTCAAGTGCAAACTTTGTAGATATAACCGGAATACCCTGAGCCATAGCTAACATTATTTTAGTTTTTAAGCCACCTCCTATTCTTACTGGAGCTATGCTGATACTATCCTTAGTAAACTCATATAGATCTTCAATAAAGCCAACAAACTGAACTCCACTAGGATGATCCTTATACTTCTTAATTGTATCTAAACGCCATTTCCCTATTACATAAAGTCTCAATCCAAATTTCTTGAAAACTTCCACTGCTGTTTCCTCAATAAACCACTCTACAGCATCTTTATTAGGAAAATGATGTTCTCCTCCTACAAATGTCAATTTATTTGGTTTTTCAAATTTTTCTATGTCTATTTTTTTAAAGTCTCGGTCAAGAATAGGGAAAGGAGAAAGAGAAAACTCAATTTTGTTCTTTCTATGTCCTAAAGCATTTTTTAAAAGTTCAGTTTCCGAGTTGTTAAATGTTACAATACCATCAACTTTTTCAAGTAAAGAAAGCTCTATAGATTTATAGAAGTTCAAGACGTAGTCGGCAAAAACTGATTGAATTCGTTTTACATTTATGTGTGATTCAATCCTATAAAATATACATTCATGTTCTACAAATACTCTTTTTACATGTGGGGGAATAAACGTGACTAAATTTAAATTTTCCACATATTCTAGTTGAATAATATCAATCTTATCTTGCAAAATTATTTGATTGATTGTTTCAACATATTTTGGACTATGAAGATAATATGGATTCCATAAAATATCAGAAAACTCTGATTCCTGAACATTTTGACTACTTTCAGGTACTTTTAACAAAAATTTCAATAAAACCGTGACTTTATTTTTAAAGTCTCGAAAAGAATTATATATCTTTGACTTAAGATCATTCCTGTTGGATTTATACTGATTATCTGCAATATAAATTTTTACTTTTGGCAACAATTGATTGAGTTTAGTAAAATCTTTATCTGTAATAATGCTTCTATCAGGAAGTAATAGACTTATATTACATCGTTCGCTCAAGTATTCAACTATGCTAAATTGGGAAATACTTGCACCGGTTTCTAAGGGATAAACTTGATGGAATGCAACAACAAGTATATTCATGATTTTACTATTTCCTAAATTTCAACTGAACTGTATAGTTTGTCCATGCCAATAAGAGACTTTCTGACAATGGAATTGGAAAAATACAAAAAGAGATTATTCTGACAGTTGTGGAACTAATACCTTGACAGATAAACGACAGCCTCCATAACCTCTGTCACCGACTACATCTGTAGAACCTGAACTAGCTTCCCAAGTGATTGCGTTAGGAATAAAATCTAAGAGATGGGCATTTGAAATAATGGCTACGCCCACTGAATATATACTTGGATGAAGTGGATTTTTATCTAATTGAAGATGAATTTCATGAATGCCAACTGGCATTTGTAAAGGAGGTTGATCGTGGTCAGAATCAAGGGTCATAATTCTGTAGCCATCTAAGGTCTCAAAGCCAATTCCGATTGCTAAATCGGATACTTCTCGAACACAGTTAATGGTAAATATTAACTCTAAAGGTTCCCCATAGCTGAAACTAGTGCCTGGAGCTAATCGAAGACGAAGTAAACGAGCTTTTTCTCCAAATCCACTATTTCTTCGTACAGAATCTAGGTCAATATCAAAGGCTGACATAGATGATTGAGCAGAATAGCGTTGGATTGCATCTTCAACACTGTTAACCTTCTTAGTGACTCCCCGCTCAAGGTAAACAGCTTGGGAACACAACCGTCTGATGGCTTGCATATTGTGACTGACGAATAAAACCGTTCTTCCTTCCTTACCCACATCCTCCATCTTCCCTAAACACTTCTTCTGAAATGTTGCATCTCCTACTGCTAATACTTCATCTACAATCAAAATTTCTGGTTCTAAATGAGCAGCGACTGCAAACGCCAACCGCACATACATCCCCGACGAATACCGCTTCACCGGCGTATCTAAAAACTTTTCAATCTCTGCAAAGGCAACAATTTCATCAAACTTGCGCTTAATCTCAGCCTTGCTCATCCCCAGAATTGCACCATTGAGAAAGATATTCTCCCTACCTGTCAATTCTGGGTGAAAACCTGTTCCCACTTCTAATAAACTAGCAACTCTCCCTTTAATCCGGATAGATCCGCTTGTTGGTTCCGTAATTCTGCTGAGAAGTTTCAGTAGCGTTGACTTACCTGCACCATTACGCCCAATAAAGCCTACTCTATCGCCCTGCTTAATCTCAAACGACACATCCTTCAGTGCCCAGAACTCCCCCTTAGTGGGTCTTGCTTCCTTCTTAGCACGGGGATTTAGCGCACTACCAATAGACTTGGCAGCATCGGTAATAGCCCCACGAAATGTTTTGTAACTACTCGCCTCTTCCTGCTGTCCAAGGACGTACTTTTTAGCTAAGTTCTCAACCCGGATTATAGTATCTGACATTTGTCTAACTCCTACTTAAATCACGTCTGCAAAAGTGCGTTCCATTCTGCGGAAGTACCAAATACCGCTCAACAGCAGCAGAACCACCAGAGCCAGAGACAGCGCAAACCCAGGTAAATATATCTGCGACTCTCCACCCAAAATCGCCCAACGGAAACCATCGATTACTCCTACCATTGGGTTGAGCGAATACAGCAACCTCACCTGTTCAGAATACCGTTCAGCAATAATCTTGCTACTAAAACCCACAGGAGAAACGTACAAACCAAACTGGACTAAAAACCCGACGATATAGCGGAAATCCCGATACTCCACAGTCAAAGCCGCTAGCCACAATCCCACACCTATCGACGCTGCAAAGGCAATCAGAATAAACAGTGGCAGAGTGAGGATGCGCCAATCGGGTACAAAGTTGTAATATGCCATCAAAGCGAGCAAAATCATACCAGATATCAAGAAATCTACAAAGCTGACAATCACTGCACTCGTTGGCACAATCAACCGGGGAAAGTAGACTTTAGAAAGCAGGTTCGAGTTAGCAACTAAACTGTTGCTGCATTCAGTTAACGCTCCAGAGAAAAACTGCCAGGGTAGCAAAGCGGCAAACACCATAATCGGGTAAGGTGCATTACCCTCCGGGGGTAGCTTCGCCAAAGTTCCAAACACAACGGTGAACACTACCATCGTTAAGAAGGGGCGAATTAATGCCCATGCCATTCCAATAGCAGTTTGCTTGTAGCGCACCAAAATATCGCGCCATGCCAGAAAGTAGAATAGCTCTCGATATTTCCACAAGTCTCTCCAATACTGCTTTTCGGTGCGACCTGCCTCGATAATTAGTTCTTTACTGCTCATCTACTTAGATTATTGATTTCTTGTTTGTTACTTGAAGAAAATCTTTTCGTCATTTCTACTTAACGTAATTACCACTAGTCAATATATATTATGACGAGCATATCCGTAAATAAAATCACCTACATAAAGATGACAATCTGCTTTTTCAAATCAATCGAGATGCATGACTTGGTGATTAACTTGTTTATCAACCGCTATGAGTTTGGACGGGCGATTTAACAACTGCTTACCCACATGTCTTTTGCTATTACCATCCACGGAATAGAAAATTATTCTCTCAATACCCAATTCCCCAGTTCCCAGTCCGTTTAAATTGCAGGAGGTGACAAACGCCGACGTAAAGCACGATTAAACGATCGCACTTTTTCGTAACCCTCAGATCCCAGCAACTCTAGTGCGGCGATCGCTACACTCAAGCGGATAACCCAAGGTTTTAAAAGTAGTTGTGGATAGTTGGCGATCGCTAAGTTGCGATAATGCGCCGCTTGTTGAAAATCTTTATTATCTATAGACCTCCAAGCAAGATAAACATACAATCTTCCATAGCTTTGCGGTCTAAGATACAATACTTCTGTTGGCAAAGCTCGATATGTTTTCTCAATCAACCGCCGGAAACCTTCTAACATTGACTGGCAATCTTTTGATTTATTATTAGGATGCTGTCGATAATGAACCAAGGGTTCTTTAACCACTCCATAGTGATAACGAGAGGCAATTCGTATCCACATATCCACATCTTCGATGTAGCTACTTTCATCAAATAAGCCGAGAGTTTCAAAACAAGAACGGCGAATCATCGGTGAACTTCCACAACAAACCGAGCTATCACACGATTCAAAAATCTTTTTGTAGACATCACCTTCTTCAGTATGCCTCATAACTATGCCTGTAAGCTTACCACTTTCATCCATGTAAGCTGTCCAAGCATCAACTAGACCAACTAAAGGATTATTATCTAAACAATTTGCTTGTTTTTCTAATTTAGTCGATTCCCAAATATCATCAGCATCTAAAAAGGCAATATACTCACCTTGAGATTCAGTAATTCCTTTATTTCGTGCCGCTGCTGTACCTTGATTTGCTTGGGAAATAACTTTGATTCTGGGGTCAGTTATTTGAGAACCCCATTCCACAATTTCATCGGAACTACCGTCATTAACAATCAATACTTCAAAATCAGTCAAAGTTTGCTGCAAGACACTCTCCACAGTTTCAGGGAGGTATTTCATTGCATTATATGCGGGAACAACAACGGATACTTTTGACATGTTTTTAATTCGGGAAAATAATCAGGTTTTTATGATTTAATTGAGCGCTTTAGCGCTCACTACGAATTATTTAAGTTACGGGAGTTGAGATACTGCGCCGCATTGTTTGCACAAGCGATCGCACTTTGTCATAAGTTTGCGAACCTAGCCGTTTTAGTAGCGCCAAAGCAATACTTTGACGGAGAAAATCCCCAGATAAAATTAGTTGTGGATGATGAGCGAGCGCTTGATGATTATAATGAACTGCTTGTTCGTAATCTTTATTGTTTATTGCTCTCCAAGCTAAGTAGAGATTGACGCGACTATATCCTCTATCTCTTAAATGCAGTAATTCAGCGTCCACAGTTTCAAAAGCTTTCTCGATGATTGTCCGAAAAGCTTCTAAAGTTCCTTTACAGTTAGTAGATTTACTTTGAGGATGCTGTCTATAGCGAACCAAAGGTTCTTTTATTGCTGCAAATTCATAAAGAGCAGCAAGACGAATCCACATATCTAAATCTTCGAGAAAAGGTAAATCTGGATTAAATAATCCAACATTATCAAAACAACTTCGACGAATCAAAGGTGTACTGTCACAGCAACAAACTGGTTTAAATTGCACAAGTTGTTTCCAAACATCACCTTCAGCGGAAGAAACAATTATTCTTCCTGTAGATTTACCTTTTTGGTTAATTAAAATTGTCCAGGTATCTACTAAACCGATTGATGGGTTTTCTTCCAGAAAACGTACTTGCTTTTCTAATTTGGTTGGTTCCCATAAATCATCAGCATCCAAAAGCGCGATATACTCACCTTTTGCGGCAGTAATACCTGTATTTCTCGCAACAGATGAACCTTGATTTTTTTGGGAAATTACTCTCACTCGTGGCTCTGTGATTTGCGTTGCCCATCCCGCAGTTCCATCAGAACTACCATCATCAACTATTAACACTTCAAAGTCAGAAAATGTCTGTTTGAAAACGCTCTCTATTGTTTCAATAAGATAAGCAAGAGCGTTGTAAGCCGGGATAATTACAGAAACTTTAGGCATAGAAACTCCCTGAATTTAATAAGTTTATAATGACAATTTTTCTTTAGATACAATCGTTTCTAAAATAGCGTCGCGGTAGCTTAATGTCACCGCATCCCAACTGAAGCGCATAGCGTTCAGTCGTGGTTGTATTTCTGTTTTTGAATCGAGAACTTTTGCAAGTGCAGCCGCGTAAGTATCTGGGTTAGTTACGTCACACAATACACCAGCGTCAGCGACAATGTAACGCCGCATTTCGTCGTCAGTAGCGATGACAGGTAAGCCACTCGCCATCGCTTCTATGTAAGCCAGACCGAATGGCTCATCAATAGAAGGAAGAGTGAATACATCTGCACTGCGATAGATTTCTGGCATTCGTTCATAGGGATATGTGCAGATGGCGAAGCGTTGCGAACCGAGTAACTCGTCACCGAGAGATTGAAAGTAAGCGCGATCGCATCCATCACCGCACAATAAAAGGCTAGCGTGGGGTAGTCGCGCTACTGCTTGCATCGCTAGTTCAATGCGTTTGTGACTGTTGCGCTTTAAAGAAGCTACACACAGTATGATTGGTTTCGCCAAATTAAAATCAATGGTAGTTCCTAACGGTGTAAATTGGTCAAGGTCTACACCGTTAGGAATAACGTTAACAACTTGCTTCGGTTGTTCGCTATGAACAAAATCTGCCATTGCTTGGGAAAAAACCACCAAGCGATCGGGTTTAAAACGCAGGTTGCGTTTTAAAGAACGTCCATCCCCCATTAATCCCACATGTTCAGTAAAAAGAATCGGTGTACCAATTAAAGCTCTGACAAAAGCCGCCATCGCTAATCCACCATAATCATTACAAGGAAATATCACATCTGCGCGGCGACGTAATAAGTGAAAAGCACAAGGTAGAAAATTGCTAAGATGTTCGATAACGATTTCCGGATGAGTCGCAAACCGATGCACTAAAGGGGCAATCAGCGGATGACGCACCGCATGATAAGCTTGAACGCGAGAAATACCACCAGTCGGATGAGAAAAAGAACCGCAATCAGCTCCACTTAACAGTTCAACATCAAAGTAAGCACTCAATCGCTTGGCTAATTCTATAGCAAAAATCTCCGAGCCACCGCTCCAGTTAATTCCCGCACTCGGATGAACCAATACAACTCGATGACGCCTTTCATCTAGCGTTGTCAGTGCGGCGTTATTGGTATCAAGTATTTGCTGGTTCATCATTTTTATATATTTAAATAGTTTAATTCGTAGTGAGCGCTTTAGCGCTCTCTTTGCCCCTAATAAAAATCCAGTAATAATTCAACGAAATATTTTTTTAAAGCGCTGAAGCGCTTACTACGTTGTCGCTAATTTAGGTTTAAAAATTGAAAGCAATGGCTTCTCAATATACGAATAAACAACGCATCCAAATAAAAGAGCTATCACAGCAATTATCAATCCCATCATATTTAAAATCAGAATATTTTGAGTAATATCAGGAGCAACTTTCAGAATCAACTTGGTAATATTATTGAGCACAAATCCGTGCATTAAGTAAATAGAATATGATGC
>CAXTNZ010000117.1:0-3059 GCA_964245695.1 uncultured bacterium
ACATCTCCCCGGTTAGCGTAGAGACCAGCTAGGTTATGAATAATTGAGGCTTTTTCTTTCTCATCTGTTTTCGGACAAAGTTCAAGCGCTTGTTGATAATGTTGCTGTGCTGGTTCAACTTCACCCAGTTGTTTCTCAGAACGAGCAATCTGATGTAAAACACGATAGTCTTGAGTAAGTTCTAGAGTAGATTTGCACAGTTGCGAAGCTTCTCGAAATCGACTTTGATTTTTCCAGCTATTTGCTAATGAACTTGCAATTTCTCCTGCAATTTCTTCATCCTTCCCCAGCAGCGCTAAACGATGAATTTCTAACTTTTCTGCTTCCGTTGCACTTTCCGCTTCCTCCCACCACAAGCGATATAAAAGTTGTGCAGCTTGCTTGTATAACTCTTCTTTCTTACCGTTTTCCGCATCTAGCAGGAGTTCGAGAATGCGAGGAACACGATACAGCATTTCTCCCCCTTTGCTGGGAGTAGTCAGGGTAACTTCCAATAAACCCAAAGTTGCAGCGCGTTGAATATGACTTTCCCAATTAGCGATATCCTGACAAAGAGGAGAAATAGCAGCTTGAGGAACTGGTAACTCATACACCAATAACTTTGTCAGCATTTTTCGCAAAGCTGGAATTTGTCGCTTCAGCAATTCAGCCGCCAAGATATTTTCGCGATATCTCTCTTCTTCCTTCTCCATTTTCTGAAAGATTGTCGCGATATCATCAACAATATTTTCTGAGAGAATTGCATCCAACCAATCCAACAACCGAGGATTACCATCTGCGGCTTTTTTGGCGTGTTGCTGCAATTGAGCATCTATTGTTAAAGTACCATTAAACGACTGAAGACGATTATACTTTTTGGTTAAATCCGCATCACGCAACGCTGCTAATGGTTGCCGATAAAGGCGATGATTAATGTTTGCTTCTGAAAGTGTAAAATCGTAGCGACAGGTAATAATCACTCTGTGGGGAAGTCGGGAATTTTGAATTGCTTTTAATAACGCTGTCAGCACTTCAACCACATTTGGTTGCAACACATAAACCCCATCACCCCGCAATTCCAAATTTGCCTCAAAATCATCCAACACCAAAGCAAAGCGCTGCTCTTTTTTATTCAATCCTTCTTGGAAGAACTTTGTCAAGCGCTGCATCAGGGGTAACTTGCCGTTAAGAATTTCATGTCCCCGCTCGGATGTACACTGTTCAGAAAGGGATTTTAACAGCTTGTCTTCATCGAGTTGCCGATAAATCACCATCCTGTCATAGCCAGTCATCCTTTCCAGCAGTCGCGCTGTAATCGTACTCTTCCCCACACCTCCCATCCCGTGAATTAGCACTCCTAAATTAGCGGGTGTGCGAAGTGCTTTTAAACAGCTTTGCAAATTTCGTCTTCTCCCAACAAATTCTGCCGGTGTCGCTACCCGCACTTGTTGGGTTAAAGGATCTAAAAACTCTGTGTAAGCTGGTTCTGAGGGCAACCATATCATATCACCCAGCGGTTCCACTAACGCGCCCGGACATTCTCCGCGCACATACAACCGCAGCAAGTGCCAGTCGCTAACTTTATTCTTAAACAAGTGCTGATATGTACTGGCGAGTGCTTCTGGGAGTTTATATCCAGTCGCCAGTTTACCATAAAGGTGTGCTGCGGCGGCTGTTGCTGTTTGATCCGCCACCGGACGACCCCAGCCTAACACTGCTGTTGCCCCTTGCTCAATTAATGCCTCTGCCATTGAAGGCACAGCACCTTTATCCGCAGCTTGTCCAGTGCGACAACCAGACAAAAAGATTAATTTGGGAAAGCGAAATTTAAAGACTTCGCCAAGTTCTGCCGCTGTAGTTTCCTGGCGTTCTCCGATTTCTGTCTCAGTAATAAAATAAGGCGTGTAAGGTGCTTCACTTCTGATTGAGGCGTGTCCAGTCAGGTGAAATACATCAAATGTATCAATGTAGCGGCTCCATACTTTACCCAACTCGCTTGTGCAGCCACTTTCTTCCACTCTTAATTCTAACGCATCACCTCGCGTATCTGCAAGAATTTTCGCCTCTTCCTGCTCAAAATCTAACTTTGGTTCTACGCCTTCCGGGTCGGTTGCCATAAATAACACCCGCAGTTGTCGCGCTTCCACAGAAAATGGTTCGATTTCTTTTTCAATCCAGCGCAAAGGCAACACTACCGGATTTACAGAGTTTACCAAGAAATCTTTATCGTCGTGCAGCACTTCCCAAGGCAGATGTGCCAATTGTTTATCAGTATCTATAGCAATTACTAACCCACCACCGCGACAGTTTTCAATTCCCCGACTCAACCAACGTCCATCCCCATCCAACCAAAAAAATAGCTGCTGTCCTATGCGTGGCAAATAAGGCAGCAGTTTATAATAATCTCGTTCTCCTTGCTGCAATAAATCGGCGATTTCTCTTAATTGCAGATGGCGGGATTCAGGATGTTTTTGTTGAGGCAGCCAATACCGTAATTCTACTGCTTCCTGTGTAATCTCCCTAAGTTGAATCTGGATAATTTGCACGCTTCTTAACCGAGGGATTTGAGGATTTCCGTAATTTCCTCTATACTAGCTTCCGACAAAGAAACCCGGTTCCCAGTCTGCGGATCGAAGATTTCCACGTCAAATTGCTTCCCTGGATGGGATTTCTGCCATTCTTGATACCATTTGCGGATTTGCTCTGCTAAAGCCGCAGTCCCGCCAACAATGCTGATAATGGTAGTAATAGCCGCTAATATTCCCTCTCGTTGCGTCGGAACTTCGTAAGCACCGGATATTCCCGGAATTTCGAGCAAACTTTCCGCTGCTGCTGGTGCTGCTTCACCTTCGATGCTAATTTGAATTTCTGCCATTATATTTACTTGTCATATTACTGAGAATATTTATACCGCTTTTTGTCGGTTTTGTGACGAGCGGATGTAAGAATGATGGAACCACAGATAAACACAGATGAACACAGATGATTAAATCTGTACAGCTATATTTATCAGGTTAGTGATGATCGGATGTAAGAATGATGGAACCACAGATAAACACAGATGAACACAGATGATTAAA
>CAXTNZ010000117.1:3159-20813 GCA_964245695.1 uncultured bacterium
ACCACAGATAAACACAGATGAACACAGATGATTAAATCTGTACAGCTATATTTATACAGGTTAATTATCAGGGAGGTGAGAGGGGGTAACAATTAGTGGGAAATGAAGACTATTGAGGTGATAAGATAGTGTAGTCGGCGCTCTAATCCCTGCTGTAAATGGACAAAGCATTAGATGAAACGCTTTCTGTCGAAGTTGCTCAAAGCATAAAAAGCAAGGCTAGAAAACCATTTGATAATGCTTACAAAGCAGCATTGGCGACTGAGGGAGCAACTTATGTGCAAGGCTTTTTAGTTATTGGTCGCAAGTCTTACAAGCCGATTGAACATGCTTGGATTGAGTTAGGCGACCGCATTATCGATCCCACATTACCGCACCTTAACAAAAATAATCAAGAGTTTTGGTACTTTCCAGCACAAAGCCTGACCGTGAAAAAACTGAAAGCGATAATCGAAGAATCGAAAGAAGATTATCCAGAAGATGAACCGCTACCAATTTATGGTGCAGCACCTTATGAATATTATGGTGATGTGATGTTGGGTGGTAAAGACTACTTGGATGCGTATAAAGCAGCAGAGGCTAAATCTCAAGAATTCAACCAACCAAACCTCGACCTTAACTAAGTACACGATTGCATAAGTGTTCGCTGTGAAAATTTGAACAAAAACTCTGCGTACCTCTGCGCTTACCTCTGCGCTACGAGTGCGTTTAAAAACACTACGAATTAATCAAATCCTGTAGTAAATAACAATCTTAATTCGATTTACCATCGCTACCAAAGTATTCTCGATAGCCACAAATTTTGTCTCCACGCACATCAAAAGCAACAGCTATACGATTTTTGTAAGGTTCTTTCCACATCATTCCTTCATCGCGGAACTCAAAAACCACCGTCTTTTCATTGCTGGTAACGCTGTCAAGGGTGAGAGTTAGTCCGGGAGTGAAGACTTCTGTAACGTATTGGAAAAAAGCTTCAGCTTTCTGTTTACCGACATTTAAGCCGTGGTATTGTCCTACAGGAAACCAAAAGCTAAAGTCTTCAGTAAGCATATCGAGAAACAAGTTCCACTCCCCCGTAGCCAAACCATGTTTAAAGTGTGTAAATGCCTGATTTGCAACTTTCAAAGTATTTTCTGATTGTTCTGTCATTGTCACCACCGATTGACTAAAATCTGACAATCACTTTGCCGCAATTTTTTCCAGTAAGTAGATATTCCACAGCCGCCGGAATGGATTCTATACCGTTGAACTGAGTTGAGTCAATGGCAACTTTTAGTTTGTCTGTGTAGAACAAGTTTAACAGGCGATCGCGTGCTTCCGGTATATATTCTTGATAATGCGGCATCAAAAAACCTCGCACAGAAGCAGCTTTCCACATCAGTTGATGATAAATCCGAGGTTGTAGCACCTGTTCGACATTTTTCGCATATTCGGAAATGTAGCCAATAGTAACTAAACGTCCACGAATCGCTAAATTATCAACGCAGCTATCGAAAACTTGTTTACCGACACATTCAAAAATTAAGTTAATGCCATTGGGGTATTCTTGTTTGAGGATTTGGTTGAGATTTTCTGTACGATAGTTGATAATGCGATCGCACCCTAATTCTCTCAGTAACTTTGCCTTAGTCTCGGTGCTACAAGTACCAATTACATGATTACCTGCTAACTTTGCCAATTGCACCGCAATATGACCGGTTCCCCCTGCTGCTGCTGTTACTAAAACCACTTCATTAGTTTTCATCTCCCCCACTTGTTCCAATGCAACCAAAGCTGATACACCTGTAGGCATCAAGGTTAGCACTTCTGGTGTAGCTTGACGCACCTTCACCGCTAAGTTTGCATCGATAACCTGATATTCTCGATAACCACCACCAAGCGCTGTAGTTATGACAGCATCACCCATTTGAAAATCTTTGACATTTTCACCTATAGCGACAACTTTTCCCACTGCTTCCACACCCAAATCAAAAGGAGGAATTAAGTTAAAGTAAGGAACTTCACCACGACAAACTAAAGTGTCAAAGCCACCGTTAATGCCAGCGAATTTGTTTTGAATCAAAAGTTGACTAGCAGCAGGTTTGGGAATAGGCAGATCGACAATTTCAACCGCAGATTTAAAATCTTGGTTAAGTTGTTTTGCTATTAACTTCCTGTATGTTTTTGTGTTCATTTCCTTACCAATCAATAGACCTCTTGCGTGAATCAGATTCTAATTGCCAAATAGATAAGTGTCTCGTTACTCTCTGTGCCTCTGCGTCTCTGCGTGAACCTTAAAATTCTTATTTTCAAATATTCTTGCAAGAGGTCTAATTATTTGACTCAGACAGGGCGGAGATTATATTAAGCTTTTAAAGCTTTATCCCACTCTAACTGATGAGCTAAACCATACTTGATAAAATCTTCTACTTTAGCTTTATCGCTTTCACCAAAAACACCTAAGCTGTAAGGATTATCTTGCATACGTTGTGTGACTTGCTCTTTTTCAAATTGCATCACTTCCTCTCTAGGCTTATCCGGTTTAAAAAAGTCTACAACCAAGACGGTTCTATCATAATTGGTGTAATTATGCGGACAGTGTGGATAGCTGTGATCTAAAACCATGAATTTTCCTTCATGCCAATAAAGCTGCTCGTGGCAAATTTTCATAGCCACATCTCCCTCTGGTACAATCAATCCTAAATAGCCACGATTCATGTGAGGGTTATAGTTCACATGCAGCTTAACATCCAAGCCTGGATGGAATGTACCAAAATAGACATTTCTGATGACATTATCATCACTCAAGTTAACTTTTTCTATCACCTTAGCCAAATTTTGGAAATATTTCTCTCTTAATGCAAGTGCTTTTTCTGATGCATCATTTGACTCATAATCAGGATATGGTATTTGATGGACTTGAATATATTCTTCAATAAACAAACCTTGAAATAAAATACCAAAAGCACTGTATTTCGCATTACCCTTGGTTTTAATCGTTTTACTTTTAGGACCCAGAATATCGTAAGTGAATTTTAACTCTTCATCAGATGCATTCTTCATAAAGTGTGTAAACTCATCTCTAATCACTTGCCAGTTATCTTGAAAGCTTTTGAGAAAAGGAAGTTGCTTTGGGTCTATATGATACTCATTAAAACTTTCCATTGTCTTTTCTCCTGAAGATGATTTCATAAAAAACCGTTACATGGTGATGGGATTTGGTCTGCGTCCCGGTACGATGTTGGAATTCCTGACTATACCAGGGTATTCATCCATCACTAGCTAAAATACCAGTGCCCATTCTGGATCTAAACTTGTAGATGGTTGAATGGAATTTGAGCATTAAAACTTTGGGTTCTGTACTTATTTTAGTGTGAGGTCTACTGTGTCTGAAGCTTCTGTATTAGATAAAATTATCAAAAATGTGCGGGTAGTTCGTCCCCATCATGATGCTGTCGAACTACTTGACTTGGGAATTAAGGATGGGAAATTTGCTCAGATTGCCCCTAATATTAGCCCAGACAAAGGCAAAGAGGTATTTGATGGCAAAAACCTGCTGGGCTTTCCTGGGGTTGTGGATGCCCATATGCACATCGGTATCTATCAACCCCTCGACAAAGATGCAGTGACTGAAACCAAAGCAGCTGCAATGGGAGGTGTGACTACTAGCTTAAATTACATCCGTACAGGACAATATTATCTTAACAAAGGCGGTTCTTATAAAGATTTTTTTCCAGAGGTGTTGGCTTTATCCGCAGGTAATTTTTTTGTAGATTACAGCTATCACGTCGCACCTATTGCTAGTCAGCATATTGAGGAAATACCTCTACTGTTTGAGCAACACGGTGTATCTTCGTTTAAAATATTTATGTTTTATGGCGGATATGGGTTGCATGGTTTGTCAGACCAGCAAAACCTCTTTTTAATGATTAATAAAGAGGAACGGTACGACTTCGCCCATTTTGAATTTATTATGCGTGGTCTAACTCGCTTGATGGAAAAACATCCAGAAGCGCGAGATACTATCAGCTTGAGTTTGCACTGCGAAGTTGCAGAAATTCTCAACGCCTATACCAAAATAGTTGAAAATGATTCTAGCCTGAGCGGACTACACGCTTATAATGCAGCGCGTCCTCCTCATTCGGAAGGTTTAGCAATTTGCATTGCCTCCTATTTGGCACATGAAACTAAGTGTGCAAATATCAATTTGTTGCATCTGAGTTCACGTAAGGCAATGGAAGCAGCTTTGACTATGCAAACTGCTTTTCCCCATATCAATTTTCGACGAGAAGTTACCGTCGGACATTTGCTGTTAGATGTCGATACCCCCACAGCTACTTGGGCAAAAGTAAACCCCCCTATCCGTCCCCGTGCAGATGTGGAATACTTATGGCAAGCAGTACTTAACAATCAAGTAGATTGGATAGTTAGCGACCACGCTTGCTGTTCTGCTGAACAAAAAAGAAGCGCTAAATACCCAAATAATATTTGGTTGGCGAAGTCGGGTTTTGGCGGTACAGAATATTTACTTTCTGGTGTATTTAGTGAAGGTAGTAAGCGGGGAATGTCCTACAACCACATGGCTAAATTGCTCTCTTGGAATCCATCCCGGCGCTTTGGTTTGTTAGAAAAAGGTGATATTGCCATTGGCTATGATGCTGACTTGGTGCTGGTAGATCCCAATGAAACTTTTGTAGTAAGTGCTGCTGAGTCCAAGTCACAACAAGGTTATACACCCTTTGAAGGAGTAGAGTTAACGGGACGAGTCAAGAGTACTTTTTTACGTGGAAATCTTATCTACAATAACGGACAGGTTTTAGGTTCCCCCAGTGGACGTTATTTGAAAAGATGTTAGAGTCAT
Source organism: uncultured bacterium (assembly GCA_964245695.1). Lineage (GTDB taxonomy): Bacteria > Cyanobacteriota > Cyanobacteriia > Cyanobacteriales > Nostocaceae > Hassallia. Next base: position 8,000 of record CAXTNZ010000117.1, read on the forward strand.
CTAGGACTTACGCATTAGTAACGGAAAAACGAACCGCACTCGTAGCGAAGGACACGTTCGCCCTTCGCGTCTGGTGAAGGAGAAGGAAAAGAGTTTGACAGAGTTTTTGCGTAAGTCCTATCATCCTCAGAAATCTTGTTGCTCAAAATATCTATTGATTACCATCTGCATATGACAAAACTGTGCTAATTTTTGATAAATCTCTATCAATCCGAATAAAGAATAAGCCGCCATCATCTGTTCTATGCCAAGGAGCGATGGCAAAACTGGGAACATAGGCAAAGCAATCTTTGCCAAGACGGTAGTCTCCAATATCACAGTACCCAGCTAAACAATAACCCTCTTCGTTGTAACATTGTATTTCTGCATACAGACCGTCATAATGAGGCAAGATAGCAAGTAACCATACTCCACCACCGTTAGCATCTTTCCTTAACCATTTCTTACTTGCTTTTATAAATTGAACTGTATCCGTTTTGCCCCACGGCAGCAATTTACTATCCAAGACTGGGATATATTCATTTAACTTAGCATCTGGATGATTATTGGATAAATTTTTATATTCTAAATAGCCATTCTCCATCCAGAGAATTTCTACATCTTCACTACCTAACACCTGCCAATCACCGACTTGCACTCCAGCAGGAATAAAAGAGTAGCAATGTTTAGTAAGTTTCCACTCACCAATTTGAATTGCTCCCTTTAGTACGAAAAGCTCTAAATCAGCAGTAAATATGCCAGATGGTGCTTTAAACTGAGATGGTAACACGACTCTTGATGTAGAGGCTCTGCAGTCTTGCCATGTCAGCAATTTACGGCTTCCAGTTGCTACCTCATCCGGCATTCCATTGATTCGCCATCCCCGTTGTTCTGATACAGTATTGCTGTCAAAAAAAATATATTTACGAGGTACGTACTCTGGAGAGATTGCAGTACGTCTTCCTGATAAGTTCATGTGTCCTCTACCGTCTCCACCCCAATCTTCCTTAATAGAGGTTATATGCAATGGATCGTTTGTCTCTTCTTTGGGCGCAGAATTGTATATCTTTTCCATGTATTTATCGAGGAACGCAGTTAAGCTTAACTGGTATGGTACGTTAATAAAGTAACGCACCTACACGAAGTAAATTAATTTTAATTAAGATAGTCGGCGTTTCACTTCCTCAGCCAAATCTGCCAACGCTACTTCTACTTGCTCACCTGTTTTTAAATCTTTGAGCGAGGATTTTTGTGCTGCTGCTTCTTCAGAACCAATAATTACACAGAATTGAATTCCTTGCTTTTCAGCTAGCTGGAATTGTTTACCCAATCCTCGTTTGTCAAAACTAGTTATAACATTAATGCCAGCCTGACGGAGCATTTGAGACACATTTAAATAAATGGGCATCAAATCCTCTTGCATATTTACTACCATTACCTGTGCTGGTGTGGCAGCTAAGGTATTCAAAATACCAGCTTTTAACAATCTACTAATTAAGCGAGTTAAGCCGATGGAAATGCCTACACCTGGCATTTTCTCACCGATAAATGTCCCGACTAGTTCTTCATATCTGCCACCCGAGCAAATACTGCCTAAGGCTTCGTGTCCTAGTAGAGTTGTTTCGTAAACTGTGCCTGTGTAGTAATCAAGTCCACGAGCGATCGCTAAATCAATACAAAAACGATTTTCAGCAACTCCCAGATTACGTACACCTGCAATCACCGTTTCTATTTCAGCAACTCCCAGACTAAATTGCTCGGCTTCTAGCAGATTTTGCGCGAGGTGCTTGAGTTTATCTAATACCTCATCAACTGTACCGTCAATTTTAATAAAGTCAATAATTTTTTGTGTCTGTTCTGCTATAATGCCTTCTTTCTCTAACTCCTGCTTAACTTTAACTTCGCCGATTTTTTCTAAATTATCAATGATGCCAATACAGGATTTTATTTTATTCTCTGCAATACCTACTGACTGAAAGAAACCTGTGAGAATTTTCCGGTTGTTGATACGAATCAGAAAATCACCGATATTAACTGCCTCAAATATTTCAGAGATAATTGCAGGCATCTGAGCATCATATAGCAAACTGAGTTCCCGACGCGCAACTACATCAATATCGCACTGGCGAAACTGACGAAAACGCCCATCTTTTGCCCTTTCTCCGCGAAAAACTACATCCATTTGGTAGCGGGCAAAGGGAAAGGTCAATTCATTCAAGTGACGGGCAATATAAGCTGCTAGAGGAACTGTTTGGTCAAATTTTAAAGCTCTGGCTTCTGAACCACTTTCACCTGCTTTATCCCTTTCTGCTTGGCGATTTGGTGGCAGGATGGGATCAATCCCATAAATAATATTGTCACCTTGATTACCTTTGGCTTGCAATACTTCTAAGCGTTCTACTGCGGGAGTTTCAATAGGTGTAAATCCATAACTTTCAAAAACTCTACGGATGGTGTCTAGCAAATATAATTCTAGGCGCTTTTCGCTAGGAAGAAATTCGGGAAAACCACTAGGGGTGGAAAAATTTATTTTGTCAGCTTTTGCCATGCCTTTAAAAAATTAAAACTTCAAAATGCCAATTAGCTTATCGTAGCCGTTCTTCTTGGATTAGGGTGCGTTGATAGATTTGATAATTCTTAAACCAATGCCAAGTGCGAGCGCGATAGTTATTGTCAGGGCTAATTTGGATCATTTCATATAAAGACATTTCTGGCATTGTCTTATAAGAGAACCACAAAATAACGGTGGAATCGTCTGCTTCCCAGGCTTTTCCTTGAATGCGTTCTGTATCAAACCAGAGTTTTTTATCTTGGTAGGTTCCGGGAAACTGATGTTCTTCGTATTTACCATCAGACCACTTGTAGCGATTAACTTGGTAGTAGGGATAAGGACCGTTTTCTGGAAACTCACAGGTTAAGTGAGATTCATGCTTGTCGAGGATTTTTCCTTCTGTATCAACTAGTGTATACGTACCTACCCAATCTCCTTCGTGGCGGAAAAGAACAGGCATTTCTTCTCGAATAGTAGACATAACAAAACTCCTTTATTAATTTATTAATAGCGATTTTGCAATAGCCACACCAGCATAATACCAGTTACTGCCCCATAGCCAGCCCAACCAGCACCGTAGGTTACCGCTGTTGCCATCTCTGCACTTACTTTCATTGTTATAGCTTGGCAAGCAGCCGCACATAAAGCTGCACTCACTGCTCCGTGTACGGCTCCACCTACGGCGCTAGCGAGAATCCACCTGCCTGCGTGCTGGATGTGACGGCGCAAAACAAACCATTGGGCAACTCCAAGCACAGCTGCGGTCACAGGCTCATGCACAAGATTTAACCAGAAAACCTCCCAAAGTCCACCAACAGCCCAAAGCAGCTGAACAATGTAATTGAGAATTCCTGTAGCCATGATATTCAATAGGATACCCAAAAACCAACCTACACTACTGGCGATAACCCACCAGCCTGTGTGCCCTATGTAAGGGCGTATAACTAACCATTGAGCGATTCCCAGCACAAAACCAGTTAAAAACAATGTTGCAAAGAACTGGAATCCTCCTTCCTCCAAAGCTCCAATGATAGCTCCACCTACAGTATTGGCTAGCATCCACCATAACAAGAAAGTCCAGCGCATAAAAGGTACATCCTGCATCCAGATTGTTTTGACGGCAGACAAGCGATTTACTGAGCATCAAACCACCAAGGGTCGCTAACAGTGTTAGTTTTCACCAAAAATGCTTTTTTCCGCATGAATCGTGTCAGCGCGGCTGGTCCCATGCGCGAACCTCCCAAACCGGAGAATTTGAAGGCGTTTTTTTCTCCCTCGTGCATGAGAGCGGTGAGTGCAGCATCGTTGATACTGATAGCACCTGCATCTATCTGCTGGGCGACTTCTAATGCTTCTGCTTCCGAGCCAAAGACAGCAGCACTTAGCCCATAAATGGTATCGTTGGCTAATGCGATCGCTTCAGAAACTCTAGAAAAAGCCATCACCGGCATAATTGGTCCAAAAGTCTCTTCGGTCATCACTGTCATCGAATGGTCAACACTTGTGAGAACTGTTGGACGACACCACCAACCGCCACTTAATTGCTCAACTTCCCCACCGCAGTGAATTATGGCTTTCTTAGATACTGCGTCTTGCAAATGGTCTTTAATAATTGCGGCTTGTCTTTCGGCAATAATCGGACCGATTTCGCCATCTTCAATTGTCGGGTAAGCCAGCCGAAGACGATGCGCTTTGGTTACAAGTTGATGGTAAAACTTATCAAAGATAGATTCAGCAACGTAAATTCTCTCAATCGAGAGGCACGACTGTCCGGTGTTGACGACGGAACCCCACAAAATTGCTGATGTGGCTAATTCTATATCGGCTGATTCTAAGACGATCGCCGGATCTTTCCCTCCTAATTCCAAAAAAGCGGGAATAAACTGTCTCGCTGCTGCTTCTGCTACTTTTCGTCCGGTGGCTACACTACCGGTAAAGCACACCACATCCACATTTTCAATTAATGCGGCTCCAGTTTCCCCTGCTCCCTCAATAAAAGTTAATATATCGCGCAGTTGCCCAACGGTGTTGAGTGTCGCTAACAAAGGTGCCACGAAGCGGGGAGCAATTTCACTCGGTTTGACAATAACTGCACAACCCGCTAGCAATGCCGGAATCGTATCAATTGTAGACAGCAATAACGGAAAATTCCAGGGGCTAATCACCCCAACTAGGGGATAAGGAACTTTTGTTTGTTGCAGTTGGATAAACGGTATTGCTGTGTTTTTTTCAGATTCTTGGAGTAATTTTGGCGCTAACCCACACCAGCGATCAATGCTGGAGACAAATGAGTCAATTTCCATTACCGAAATTGATAATCTGCCCGTATCCGCAACTAAAGCTTCAGTCAGTTTATTACGCCCAGATAATATCGCTTGCTTCCACTGCTGTAAAGCTTCAATTCGCCCTTGTAAACCAATTTGCTGCCAACGAACTTGCGCTCTCCGCAGGCGGCTACATTGCTGTGCCAAAAGCTTAGAGGGCGGCGGTATAATCACGTAGTCAAATTTTCCGGTTCGGGGGTTGCGAACTTCTATTGGTTTGGTCATCGGTCAAGAGTCAAAATAATTCATAATTAATAATTAGTAATTCATAATTTCAATTCTAGGGAGCTTGAACTCTCAAACGAATTGAAGACCACGCTCATTAATGCAGGAGCGTGTTCGCTCCTTGCCCATTTTAATTATGAATTATGAATTAGGAATTAATAATTACTTGGTCAAGAGTCAAGTGTCATTAGTCGCCATTACCCAATTTCAAATAATCCCCAGTTTGCCTAGACGCTCAATGGTTTCTTGCTGTGTTTGGATAAAGTGTTTGCGGTCTACTTCTTTATCCAGCATAGTGTTTGCCGGGTAGAAATGCGACTGGCTGTAACTTTCTGCGTATAGCTCAAATCGCTGCCGTGAAAGTAAATTATTTAACCCCGGTCGGTGGCGATCGCGTCGTAAAGCTGCCAGGTCAATAAGAGCAAAAGCTGCCATGCTCTCACCTGTAGCAGTTTCTGCTAAAACAATTCCTCGATAATCAATAATTTTAGAGCCACCATCAGCGGATGCAATCGGGATGGGGATATTCGCAATGCCTGCTGTATTTGCCGAAACTACGTATGCCATGTTTTCTACGGCACGGCTGATTTTTGCGGCATCTTTAGGCGTTAACTTGCCATACACTTCTGATGTAGAATGCAGAAAAATCTCTGCACCGCGCATTGCTAGACACCGCGCTACTTCTGGATATAAAATTTCTTCTGATGCGAGAGCTGCCAAATTACCGATCGCCGTCTTCGCTACCGGAAAAACACCTTCTAACCCATAGCAATCTAGGTACTTATCCCAAACATCATGCGGTGTGGGAGCAAACATCGAATTTAGCCGTCGATACCGCAAGACAATTGACCCTCCGGGGTCGATAACAAAGCAGGTTTGAAAGTACAATCCTGGAAAGTTCGGATCGAGTTCGTAAGCGTTGCCTGCCAAGAAGATATTATGCTTTTGGGCTATTTTACCAAGAGCTTCATACTCAGCACCAGCCATTTCCACACAAGCTTTTTCTGCCCAGACTGCTAAAGATTCTCCCATCGGAAAGCCTGTGAGAAAGTATTCCGGCAGGACAATTAAACGACAGTCAAAGCCAATAAAAGCGATACTGGCAGCGATTTGTTGCGCCAAACGGTTGATGGTTTGCTGCATGAGCGATCGCGCTTGGGTTCGGTCACTCGCTTGGTTAACTGCGTGGCACGTTACCTGAAGTGCTAATGCTCGGAATGATTCTGTGTTAACTTCCATGCTTCTTGCCGCTAATATTACCATGAGAATATCTTTTTATTGTGCGATGAATTCACATGGCGGTCTTACACAGTACTGGTGATACCCAACACTTCCAGCTTTAATATTTGTTAACAGTCACTCTTAGTTGACAACCCCTTCCGAAACTCCCACCTTACTCATAAATGACTGGCTTTCCTGGTTTAAACCAACAATAACCACATGCTTGTCCAATTTCCGATATCGAGCAACCACCTGAGAAATTGCAGTTACAGCGGCATGATCCCACACATGAGTGTGTTGAAAGTCAATTACAACTTTTTCTGGGTCTTCAACATAGTTAAATAATTCCACAAAGTTGGCGATTGAACCAAAGAAAAGTTGTCCTGATATTGTATATCGTTTCGCGCCACAAGCATCGAAGGATTTTACTGCTTTGATTTGGGCTACTTTCCAACCGAAAATCAAAGTGCTAATAATCACCCCCACCAAAACTCCTTGAGCAAGGTTATTAGTTGAGAGGGCGATCACTACCGTTATAGGCATGACAATGGCATCACTCAACGGCATTTTTCTTAACTCTTGTAATGATTTCCAATTAAAGGTTTCAAAAGCAACCATAATCATAATACCAATTAATGCCGCCATCGGTATCTGCTTGACCGTATCTCGAAAAACAAAGATTAAAATTAATAAAAAAGCACCAGAAACAAAGGTGGATAAACGTCCTTTACCACCAGACCTAATATTAATAATTGATTGCCCAACCATGCCACAACCAGCCATTCCCCCAAAAAAGCCGGTGACAATGTTTGCAATACCCTGACCTTTAACTTCCTGATTTTTATAACTCTTTGTGTCTGTTAGTTCATTAAGCAAATCTGCCGTTAATAAGGATTCTAAAAGACCAACAATCGCCAGCGTTAATGAGTAAGGAAGAATAATAAAAAAGCTTGAGAGTGAAAAGTCAATATGCGGCAGATGAAACGATGGCAGCGTACCTGTAATATTGCCAATATCCCCTACTCTACGAACATCAACTTTTGTAGTTATTGCCACGATTGTCATAATTACAATGGCAACTAACGGTGATGGTACACTTTTAGTAAAACGGGGAAAGAGATAGACGATCGCTAAAGTGACTGCTACCATGACATACATTTGCCAAGGTTGTCCAGCAAATTGCTTAACTTGAGCCACAAAAATTAAGATACCTAGAGCGTTAACAAAACCTGCCACAACCGATTGGGGAATAAAGCTAAAAAATCTGCCTAATTTCCCAACTCCCATCAAAAATTGAACGATTCCAGTCAGAATTGTAGCTGCAAATAAATATTCAACACCATATTTTTCTACTAATGATGTCATTAGTAACGACATGGAACCAGTTGCAGCCGAAATCATTGCCGGTCTTCCACCAAACAGGGAAATCACAATTGCTATGCAAAAGGAAGTATACAGAGCAACCATTGGCTCCACTTTAGCGATAGCAGCAAAAGCCAGAGATTCAGGAATCAGCGCTAATGCTACAGTCATCCCTGCTAAAACATCGCCTCTTACATTAGAAAAGTCTAAGCTTTTAAAGCTTGCTAAATTCAGTTTCTGCTCTACTTTAATATTTAGTTTTTAATATTTAGTTTTCAGAAAAAGCACTACTACCTCCAAAACGAATTAAACGAGTTTGATAAATTGACAAAAAATAAGCAGCAACCGAAATAAAGCTTAGTAATATTAATATCACCTAAATTTTATCACTAATAATTATACTAAATCCGTATTTCTTTCACTTAGTTCATATTATTTAGCATAAATATAAATATTTAACCAATAGAAAATATACTGAATTATGCTTTATGCAAATCAGTCGTTACTAGAAAAAAATAATAAAAATCTAACTGAATGGCAGTCCAATAATATAGTGAATCTTTCTTTTTAAAAAGAAAATAAGCAAACATAAATTTAATTTACAGACAGCCCCCATGCCCTTCATAACACAACGCTCGTAATGAAAATCTCTTTTCAAGCGCCCAAGCCTCCAAGTGCTTCTATTTTCCAGACAGCAAAAAGCCCGGATGCTTGCTAATCTTCGATTTCGTAATTTTGAATTTTGAATTGGTAAACACAAGGCAAACGTGTCAGTGTAAACTCAGTAAATTGGTAGCTGACACTACCCTATCACCCTCTTATCTCAGATAGCAAGGAGCCAGAAGATGGTTGCCGAAACCCAAGAATTTGATGCCCAAGCATGGGTGAAGACTCGTGCTTCCCTCGATCCCACCCAATCAACCTTTTTGATTTGGAAAGGTGCAATTTACGCCTTTGTCCCTGGTGAAAAAAGAAAACTTCTGTTTAATATGCTGGGAATGAGCGTCAGTAGGTGTATTGCCACAAAAGAGGGTGGCTGGGATTTTACCTCTAGAGAATTGACTTACTACCTCGACCCAAAAACAAGTGAGATTTTGCCAAAATGGGAGAATCCTTGGACGGGGGAGACAGTTCCGGTGATGCACGTTGCTAATAATCCAGTGCAAGGACAGTTTCAGGGTAAATTTCCCGCGCAAGTAGAAGGTGACAGTACAACCTTCGTCTTTGACATATTTCCTACTTACGCCAATCCTTTAGCAGAAGATCCAAAGTTTGCTGAATACTGCCCACAACCAACTTATCAGGCGGCGGAGTTATTTAAACTCACCGTACCAACCGCAGATTTATTAAACTCAGAACTGCCTTCGGTTTCTCAACTTCGCCTGAGTTGGGATAGGATTGGTCAATGGCTTCCCTGGATGAAAATGGGAACGCGTCCTGGTTATTTGATCTACAGTGCTTACGGCAGCAAAGTCAGTGGCTTGACTGAGTTACCGCAGCTGCTTCAAGATGAAATTAATACCCGCGTTCCTTTGTATAGGAATGCGCCAAAATCCTTTCTTGATGTCGAAGATATGACCTCGTGGCTGTATTTTCAAAAGAACTTTGAGGCTTACCTGGCTGGGGAAAGATTCCCATTGCCAGCAGCAGAGGAATTTTGACATACTCCCACGGCTCCACTTCGTTAAAGCCGTGGGATTCTAGGCTCAAACAGCGAATGCAGTCTCAGACTGTCTGACATTACCTAACCCAGCAGGTAAGTTAGCCTGAAACAAACGCTAAGTTTTGTTAAGATAGAGCTAATGGTTATCCGAGAAGCTAACTTAGCCGATGTCAGCGCGATCGCCAAAGTGCATGTAAACACTTGGCGGACAACCTATCGGAAGATAATGCCAGAAGATTTTCTGGCAAATTTATCTTACGAAAAACGCGAGACAGGATGGATACAAATTTTGAGCAATACGGCTCAGGATAATTTCACCTACGTTGCTGAGGATGTCGAGCAAATTGTTGGTTTTGCCAATGGCGGTTTGGAAAGAACTGGCGACCCAGTATATAAAGGTGAACTGAATGCTATTTACATTCTGGAAAAATACCAACGCCAAGGTATAGGACATAACTTTGTCTCTATCGTAGCCGCAAGACTTGTACAAGCAGGTATTAGCTCAATGTTGGTGTGGGTTTTGGCGGATAACCCAGCATGTAGGTTTTATGAAAACCTTGGCGGTCAAAAAGTGAAAGAAAAGCAAATGGACAGAGGTGGAGTGCAACTTGTTGAAGTCGCATATGGTTGGACAGACACGCGATCGCTAATTATTCACGATGACCCCATATCAGTGGTTAAAGTCAGGGATGTCAATGATTCTTAGCTATTTTTAATCAATCTATCAGGACGGATTAAGAGCGATCGCTAATTATAGTTATTGACTGTATTGGCTACTGGGGATATCACTACTTAAGCGCAAAGCGCGTTTCGGCAACTGAATGATAGATTATGAACAAAAGGGATTTTTTACAAGCTGGTGCAACATTAGTTGGCATAGCATGGTTATCACAATATCTAACAAAAAGGTCAGGAGTTATGGCAACTTCAAATAGTGAATTTGAAATCAATAAAACAGAACAAGAGTGGCAAAATGTTTTAACGCCAGAGCAATATAAAGTGCTGCGGAAACATGGAACTGAACGCGCTCACACTAGCCCACTGGATAAGCAATATTCTCAAGGTACTTATGTGTGTGCTGCATGTGATTTGCCACTTTTTACATCTGACACCAAATTTAATAGTGGCACTGGTTGGCCCAGTTTTTTCCAGCCAATTGAAGGTGCGATCGCCTTCACCGTAGACAAGTCATTTTTTATGACTAGAACTGAAGTTCATTGTCATCGTTGTGGCGGACATTTGGGTCATGTGTTTGACGATGGTCCTAAACCCACTGGTAAGCGCTACTGCATGAACGGTGTTTCTATGAAGTTTATCGAAGGTTAATAGTATTTTCGTAGTGAGGACTTTAGTCCTTATCTCATCAGGTAAGGACTTCAGACCTTACTACAAAAATATTTTCTTATGGGCAATTCGGCGTTGCTGAATTCCAGTATTAATTCATCTGTAGAGACGCGATACCCAAGCGTCTCTACAAAGCTTTTGGATGCACAAAAAACCAGTTTAATATCCACTCTTGAGCAACATCCGCAAGTCACCTGACTTAATATCAGACATCGCTAAAATTAACGCAGACATCAAACAGAGCAAAATCATCGCCAGCCATTGTTTGTTTATTTTATAATAAGACATTGCCAAAAGCCGTGAATCTCAAATCGGTAATTAAGTTTCTAACAACGTCCAGAAGTAGCCATCCGGAGCAACAAAGGAGAAACTCATCTCCCCAAACTCATTGCTAACAATGTTTGTAAACTTTTGCGCCTTACTTGCTTTAATGCGATCAAAATATGAGTCTATTCCGCGCACACGATAGGTGTATAGCGACATTCCCAAGCAGCCTGGTTGCGCCGCTTCAAACCGCGATTCTAATTGGATAGAATCTGGAAACCGAATAATATAAAGTCTGCCAGAACGTGCAGCCATAAAATCAGAAACTGAAGAACGCGGGTCATCAAAGGCAGTTACAATAAACTTTTCACCTTTGTTTAAATCAAAAATCTCTCTACCTGCAAGTGACGATTCATAGCTAGTCTCGACATCATCACGCACGCGCAGCAAACCCAAAACTTCCTCATAAAACTTCAGCGTTTCCTTGCTGTCATCCTGAATTATCATCCCCATATGAGTAAACTGACTAGTTTTAAAAGCAGCGCTGAGGTTGATTTGTCCGTAATGCGGTAGTGAATAGCCAAAGCGTTGAAATAGAACTTGTCGAGTCAAAGGTTGCAATAATAGCATTTCTCGCACCCCCATCGCCGCATCCACAAATGGACGGCTTTTCCTCTCTTTGTTGTAAATAATTTCCCAGTGAGGGTTAGTGTAGCGGATAGACCAATTTACAGCTTTTGCCTCCTCCACATGATTTAAAATACCTAATACATCCGCAGTTAAAGTTGTCCCCCAGCGGTTTCCCTTCACCTTCATCGTTCCCGTTCCCAACCCCTCATTCGTCGGGTTTTGCCAAACCATCAGCCGAATCAAACCATGATCTGCATTTAAATGGTAAAGGCGAATCGAACGTAAAGACGAATCCACCCCATATAATTGCTTAGCTACTGCTGCGGATAATTCCCCCACTTCCCCAATGCGATAGCCAAATTGCTGCCAATATTGAATCGCAGAAATTGGTTCCGGGATACCAATACACCCCTCATAAATACCTTCAATCGAAGTAGGTTGCTTTTGATTCATACTAAGTCCACCAGTGTTGAGTTATATTTTTGAGTCGGCAATTCTCACTCATAACTCATAACAGCCACTTAGTGACCAACCAAAACAAAATATTTGCGAAAATGTAAGGTATTGTTTTGTCTAAAATTCAAAGAACGCAGAAATGAGAAAATTTTTCTCTCCTAGCATTTTTATATCAGTCTTCGGCACGCTATTTTTATTGTCGCCGCTAGCTGTTGTCGCAAATTCTGGCGTTCCCAACGGTATCCGTAATTTACCAGAACCAGGCTGGAGTTTTTGGCGACCGAAAGCGGAAATTAAAAAGGCAGATATTGTCTCTGGCTTCTCGAATTTGGAGTTGGGCGGATATATGGATTTTGAGAATGCTTGCAACACTGCTGCTGGTGCTTCCAAAGATGAGATTGAGTATTGGTTTAGGTTGAGTAATTCAATTGACCGCATTGGTACGGGAGTAGCGGAGACTGGTTGTTGGTTTCGAGGGCGTTTACTGCATACTCAAAGCAGCACTGCAATTAAATCGAGTCTGAAAAATGTCGATTGTCTTCGCGTCAATTCTCAGACTAAAAAGCCCTTAGTTATTCGCGCTGAACCAAGAGTAAATTCTCGGCGGGTGGGAGTAGTCGCCAATGGGAAAACAGTCAAATTAGTAAGTTTCCCTGCTGACATTGTGGCAGCAGATAATCAAAATTGGGTTGCTATTGTTGCTCCCGTTAAAGGATGGGTTTCTGATGGTAGTTTCTCAAGTCAAGGAAACCTCAGGTTGTGTCGCCGTTAGGGGGGAGTGGGCGAGTGGGGGAG
>CAXTNZ010000118.1:0-20609 GCA_964245695.1 uncultured bacterium
GAATTAGTTACATAAATAAAACCTCTGCATTTGCTTGTCAAATTATTCTATAGATATGGTTTTTAATATAAAAAAAATAAGAATAAGCAATAAAAAAATTGACCTAAAAGCAGATATGTATCTAAAATTAAAGCTATTCAAGGCAATAAAAAAATTCGGCAAAAAACTTTGCCAGCGTATATTTACAATTAAGAAACCAATTATTTGGCTACTGCGGAATTTATTTATTACTAAAAGACGACGAGAATCGGCGAATGCTGGTTTTGTTTTACCGACGGTGGCAATGGTAGCGCTAGTAGTTGTGTTGCTGACCACTGCCATTTTAGTTCGCTCTTTTGAGCGATCGCAAAATGCCAGTAATGTCCGCGTAAATGAGACTGTTCTTAATGCTGCAACTCCAGCAATTGACCGCGCAAGAGCTAAATTAAACAAGGTATTTGAAGATGGAATACCGCCAACGGATGACGCATTGGAGACTAAGTTTACCAGCAATATAAACGAATATACCTTAGGTGATGAAACTCAACTGACACTGAATCAAGGCTCAACTCAACTAAAGACGGCGTGGATGTATCCTGTCGATACCGATAACAACGGTAAGTTTGATAGCTACACCCTTTATGGAATTTACTTCAGAAATCCTCCTATCAGTAATGGTCAAGTTAACCGTGCTAGAAATCCGCTAGAGGCGAGAACTCCACCTATGACTAGTGGTAATGTTGATTTTGATTGTGGAGATACCTTAGTAGATAACACTGGCTGGTTTAAAATTGGCGGTAAACTGAAAAAAAGCTTTTTTGTTTACACTGCAAACGTTCCTATAGCCAGTAACAAGACAGGAAATTATGAGCCTTACAAAGGCAATAGAGGCTTTTCTGCTATAGAGTATCAACAAGACCGCGTACAACTTCTGAACGCTGTTATTTATGAAGATGACTTAGAACTTACTCCAGATGCAGCCTTTAGGTTGAATGGGCGGATTTTTACTAATAGTAATTTACTCACTGGTTCACCAACAAGTAGTGTCAAGCTATATCAAGTTAGCAGTAAAGCTTCCTGTTTTTACGAAGCCGACAACGCCAAAATTGTAGTTGGTGGAAATTTAGGTGCAGGTGGCTTCACAGATGCAAATGATTTAGGCAATGTCACCAAAGTGCATTTATTTAGAAAAGGAGAAACTACCGATCCTGTTGAAGTCGATTTTGCAAAATCAACTTCTCCAACGTCAGGTGAAGCGAATTTGATAGCCTACAACAGTCTTGCTTATGTGCAGCGCATCAATCGCTTAGTTAGTGCTCAGATGGCTAACGCTGCAAGTACCGATCCGTCGGAGGTTACAGCTGGTATTCAAAAGGAAAAGGATAAGGATAAGGAAAAGAAAAAGCTTGGTTTATCAAGTTACACCCCAGATGAAGAAGCACAATTGCGTATACAACAGCTACAGCTTTACTTTCAAAAGCGCACCCGTCGCGTACCTTACAAAGAAGTTGCTTTTGGTGTTAATGCTCTAGGTACATATGCAACAAATAGTCCGCTTCAAGGTAGTGGCGATACTTTACGTCCACCGGATGCTTGGATTTATCCCACCGATCCAACTAATGGAAAAACTGGCGCTAATTATACTAATTTGATATTTAATATAAGTGCTGACAAGCTTATACCGGGCGCAACGGAACCCACGAAACTACAAAAGGATTTTGGCGGAAAAGAACAATACTTGGGCGATCGCGCTTTAATTGGTAACAACCTGCCACAACTCTGGTGGGACAGCAGTATTAATAATAACCAGTTTGTCGGTCAAAATCCGCAAGACACCCAAAATATTAGTGGTATTAATTGGGATATACCAACAGCATCTCCTGTAACTCGAACTCGCCGCTCTCGTTTAAAGACACTGGCTGATTTAGGCTCTACAAATCGAGATAAAGACTGGGAACTAGCAGCCGCTAGCCCACAAGACCCTGTTGGTGGTTTGCGGGTGGTGACTGGTGCTGGTATTTATCTGCCCAAAGGTTACACACCTGCAAGTACTGACTTCTCTTCAGCTTCCAAAGAAATTTGGTCTGATATGATGCCAGTTAACCCACCTGCTACTCCAATTCAACCTTATTCGATGTATGATTCATCGATTACATTTACATCGCCCCCACGTGCTGACAATACTCCATACCTTCAGATGCGGGCTACAGCGGTTTATCACTACAAAGCTACTGGTTACAAGGCGGCAACTCCGACACCAATAGCTTGTGTTAGTAGCTACTATGACCCCACCAACAAAGATACAGCCAGAAATACTACATCTTTTAAATCTTTGGATCTAAAATCTTTGGATCTAAAATCTTTGGATCTAACAGATTCAAAATATGATGTATCCCCTTTTAGTTCTAGTGATCGTCAAGGTTCACGGACATTGGCAGCTAATTCCCACAACGGCATAGTTTATGGATCACCTACTAAGTCTGTCACTGATTATCAGACAGTGCTAACTTACCTATCCGAATTAAAATATCCAAATGGACGTTTAATAGATGATGGACTACTGGCAAGAGCTTTAGCAAAAACAGCAGCAAATCGTACTCTCTCAGAACAGTCTGCAATTGACGCTCAGATTTGCGCTCTACAAATTAAATTCGACCCAACTTTTCGACCTACAAATGCTGTCATTCCTCATGGTGCAATTCAGGAAATTGCCTTTCTGGATGCAAGGCAGATTAAGGCAATTCAGACAAACAATACAACAACTGATTACGATCTCGCTAAAAAAGACAGACAACCTTTGGAAATTCGCGCCACTGTATTAGATATTGATAAGCTCCGCACAACCGCAATTGGTGAAACATCTCCAGCACAAGAATATTTACTACCAAATAGCGGCATTATCTACGCTACTCGCAATGATGCACTGCTAGATTTGAGTGCAGTGGCTGATGCGAATAATCCAACTGAGGCACAAAAGCTAGAAAGTCCAGTGGACTATAAGCTTGACCCCACTCGCCGTCCTAACGCCATTATGCTCGTTAACGGTTCAAAAATAGGACGCGGCACAAGTAATAATTACCGAGACGTAGAGAAAGGGTTAATTTTAGCTACCAATTTGCCTGTGTACATTAAGGGTGACTTTAATAAACACACCCAAGAAGAGTTCACAACGCCACTGACAGATGATTGGAGTAATTTCTACACTCGCACCAAAGATACTCGCAATCCCAATTTTGCGTGTCGTCCTAGTGACCCAAGGCTACCGAACTGTACAACTGGCGATGAATGGCGACCTGCATCTGTGTTGGCAGATTCTATCACCCTACTTTCTAATAACTTTAGATTGGGCTTCCGCAATGAGGGAGAGTATGACTTGAATAATAACTTGGGGACTATTAATTCTAGTAACCCACGTCCGTCCGGGTACGAATTCAATGCCTACGCCCCAACAGCTACGGATTCCTATGACAGCGATGGCAACCCCAAAGACCTTGATCCAAATACGAGTGGATTTCAGGGTAGTTCCTACTTGAATAACTTTGTGACACCATTGGTGCGACAGATACCATCCGGGTATTATTTAACGGAAGTTTGCACCACACAGCCTTGTAGCAACCCTTTTAAGTGGACTATTAAGACAGCTTGTGGAAATGGAGATGGAAATAATATATGGGACGGGAAAATTATTGGTAAAAATGGAAACCCCAATAATAATCGATTAAAAACCGGATACGTCGGCGACCCGCCAGACTCATGCCTTAATCCTATATACGGTGTGAGAATGGCTTTGGAACGTAATGCCATAACTGGTAAATTAATTCAGCCTCTGAGTGTTTTAGCGGTTGATGCCAAAGGTGATGTACAGTCATTTCCACTAGGCTCAAAAACATCGAGAGCAGGAACGAACCTAATGCCGGCAACACCTCCGAGGCTCATCCCCTTGTTTAAGGCACCTATAGTTAATGGTCAGGAAGTCTTTCAACCAGTTTTACAATTAGACACGCCCTTTAGCAGCTCAGATACAAGTCTGATTAGACCTGGAAACCACAATAATTGGTTGCAGATAGCTACCGAAACTACTTTCAATTTAGTTGCAGCGGCTGGAGATACTCCGGCTCGTCCTACGGAAGACAACGGTGGTCTACACAACTTTGTGCGCTTCTTAGAAAACTGGAACCCGACTGGAACAACAAACGATGCTATTAAAGCTAGGATTAGCGGTTCCTTCATTCAAGTCAAACGAAGTGCCTATGCTACTGCACCATTTAACACATCGACATCAACTCAATCCAATAATTATCAGTATCCAATTCAAGGCAACAACAGCAGAACTCCTTTCTATCTGGCACCTACACGGCAGTGGGGTTATGATGTAGGGCTGCTGTCTCAGTCGCCAGACTTGTTTGCCCAAAAATTAGCGATAACGCCAGACGATTTACCTGACGAGTACTTCCGGGAAGTTGGTCGAGATGATACCTGGGTGCAGACGTTGTTGTGTGCAAAAAAAGCTTCAGATAATGGCACATTTGTCAATGCAATTGACAATGACCAACGTCCTGATGACTCTACCTGTAACAAATAATCAAACGTCTGAAGCTGGTGAGTAACAATGATTAAGCGCAAACAACAGCAAGCAAGCTGCCCTTCTGGCGAGTCTGGTTTTACGATTATTGAGTCGCTGGTAGCGCTGCTAGTGGCTGCTATTTTGCTGAGTGCGATCGCACCTGTCATCGTCTTATCAGCTGCTACTAGAGTTCAGGCTCGACGGGTGGAACTGGCAACTCAAGCTGCAAGAGCTTACATTGATGGTCTCAGAACTGAAGCAATTACGCCACCAAGCAAACCTATCGAACTTGATCCGCCAAGTAAAGATAAGCCCAGAAAGCTTGAGGACAATTTAATTAACACTACAAATATGCCCGTTCCCACAAAATCTGACGATTTGTATTGCTTTAAGAAGGATGGCACGATTAGTAATCCTACCTGTACTAGCGATTTGTTTTACATTCAAGCTGCACAAATAAAAGTTAAAAATAGGCAGCTAAGCGAAGGCTACCGTCTAGGAATTCGGATTTATCGGGCAGATGTTGACTTTAATAAAACTTTGACTGCCAGCGATGGTAATAAGACAGATGAAAAACCGAAAAAACAAACACAAAAAACTTTTACTGGTGGGTTAGGCGATCGCCAAGCACCTCTGCTGGAAATGACCACAGAAGTAGCATCAAAAAATACGAAATTTCAAGATTACTGCGCTCGTTTTGGCGGTTGTCAGTAAATCATCAACTCATTGGTAGTTATTGCATGGGTAAAGGAATAACGGCAAAGAGGGAAAGCGCTAAATGCAAAATCTACTCAAATTTATTCTTAGAAATCAAATTCAAAGCTACAAGCACGTTAAGTCACAAAATGGCTTTACACTCATCGAACTGCTAGTAGCCATGAGCGTTGCGTTTCTAGTGATTACACCTTTAATGGGGTTTATGATTAACATCATGAACACAGACCGTCAGGAGCAGGCAAAAACTACCTCAGAACAAGAAATTCAGTCAGCATTAGATTATATTGCACAAGATATGGAACAGGCAGTATATATTTACGATGCTGACGGAATCTATGGTAACTCGACAAAAGGCATCACAGGAATTCTAAATCAACTACCTAATCCTACAGATGCAACTAAAGTTCCAGTGCTAGTCTTTTGGAAACGCTACTTTTTAGACAAAGACAAAATTGTAACAGTTGGTAATGTTGAAAAAAAAGTCGGTTGCTTAGTTATGCTTCCCAGTCCACCGGGAGCTTGTAACGACCAAGATTACATGCTTTATTCTTTGGTAGTTTACTATTTGGTTAAAGATAATGATAGTACTTGGAATTCGACTACTAGCCGGATTGTTAGGTGGGAAATTCGCGATGGTATCCGCAGTGAAAGCGGAAGTGAAACCCGCCAAGAAACAATCGGTAGTACAACAAATATTGTTAAATATCTTTTATTGCCCAGTCAAGGTTTTATGCCATTTAATCTGTCTTTAGAAGGAGATTTATCTAAAAAGCTAGGTAACTGGACAAGACACTCGGAAGGCTACAATTTATCCGCTAATAAGTTAATTGCTTTGGTTGATTTAATTGACCAAACTACAATAGCGCAAGGAGCGCCAGCGCCAGTAACTTGTGGTACAGATGAGCAACAAGTTCCAAATTATAATGCAACTGGCTTTCCCGCAGCCTTTCAAACAGGTAGTTTCTATGCTTGTGTAAATTCCCAAAAATATCTAGCGCGAGTGTATATCAGAGGTAATGCTTTAGCACGAATTAAAACTGATACAAAATACAATTCCAACCAGTCTAAATATTTTCCCACAGCAAGTATCCAGATTAAGGGACGTGGATTCGTTGGTGTTGAATAAGCTAGAGCCAAGTATGCATCACCTAATTTTTTTAAAAGCTTTACAGCTATTAAAATATCGACTAAAAGTAAAAAATGAATTAATTGCTGCTTGTGAGATGTAACTATTTATGATTATTTTTTCAGGTTTTTTCTATATCAAAAAAAGAATTTTTTTCAAAAAACATAATGTATAAAAATTTTTATTGAAGAATAAGCTAAATTTTGAATGATAGGTAATTTGATATATATTGGGGGCAAAAAATTTGGAAAAAAATGCTTGGGTACGTCTTCTACTTATAGTTAATACAAAAAATATCTTAAAGAATCGATCTAGCAGTGGCTTCACGCTGCTAGAAATTTTGGTAGTTGTTGTATTAATAGGTATATTAGGTGCGATCGCAGCACCCAGTTGGCAAGCTTTTGTGAATATTCGTCGGCTCAACACTGCCCAAGACCAAGTTTACCTCGCCATGCGTCAGGCTCAAAGCCAAGCCAAAAAACAAAAATTAACCTGGCTTGCCAGCTTTCGTGAACAAAACAATATCGTTCAGTGGGCAGTTCATCCTGCTACAGTAAACGCATCTGTTGCTAACTGGAATAACCTAGATTCTAATGTAAGCTTAGATGGGGAAACAACCTTACAACCGTCAGATGGCATACGAAAAGTTAAATTTGACTATAAAGGTAATGTAATTCCGCCACTAGGACAGATAACCCTCTACAGTCCGAAAGCTGGTAAAGCTAAGCGTTGCGTCTATGTTTCTACACTTTTAGGAGCAATGCGAACGGGAAAAGACCATCCTACAGTCAACGATAACGGCAAGTATTGCTATTAAAATATTTGTGGCTAATTTAAAAAAAGGTATTGCGTGCTGAAATCTTCAGAAACGCCAAAACAGCACCCCCAAAAACAGCATCTAATTATTTTTACTCGCTATCCAGAACCGGGAAAGACAAAAACTCGGCTGATACCTGCTTTGGGAACTGTTGGCGCTGCCAATCTTCAGCGGCAGATGACTGAACATACACTATCTCAGGTTAAACAATTGCAAGCAAGCACTGCCATATCTTTGGAAGTGCGGTTTGCGGGTGGTGATTCGCAATTGATGCAAGATTGGCTGGGGTCTGATTTAATTTACCAGTCTCAAGGTGAAGGGGATTTGGGGAAGCGGATGATGCGATCGCTTTTGTATGCTTTTCAAAAAAATGCCGAACAAGTAGTTATCATCGGTACAGATTGCCCTGGTGTCAATGCCGAGATTCTCGCAACAGCCTTTAAGCAATTGCACGCTTTTGACCTCGTACTTGGTCCAGCGGTTGACGGTGGCTATTACTTGATTGGTATGCGCCAGCTTTTTGCGGAATTATTCACTAACATCGACTGGGGAACTTCTCAAGTATTCGCACAAACCTTGGAAATTGCCCAAAAACTTAATTTATCAGTGTTTTACTTGCCTACCTTGGCTGATGTTGACCGTCCAGAGGATCTGCCGATTTGGGAACAAACTTGTTAATCTCAAAGACTCAGAAGAGGAAGAATAATTGGGATTGACATCCTCCCCACCCAGCATAAAGGCAACACGGGGGAAGCTTAAGAGCGAAAACGTGCCTTGCTGAGAGTGGGGATTCCCAAGACTCACACTTGGGTTTCCTGGGTCTTTGGGTGTTGGACATGATTTTCTTCCTCACCTGACTCATCTCCCGCAAATCGCCTAGGAAACTTGGTATAGTTGAACACGAAGCATTTCCGGAAGACACCCTAGATTACAGATGCTACCGTGGTGTAGTTTAAAACCAAAGGCAAAAATTCAATATTAGTATGGAATTTGCTCTTAGGTTGTAAATAACAGATAGGGTCAAGGGAACAATATTCCAGTAACTTTAAATATGACAATCACTCATATTCACTACAAAATCGAAAAACTATGATTGACCGTTTGGCTTCCGTGAACGCTGCCCGTACACTAAAGGTGGTTGGGATAATCTTAATGTTGTCCTTTTTGCTGGACTTTCTGATTCTGTTGTTTCCCTTCCAACCCACTAATAAAGGGTGGCAAATCAGCTTAGCAACAGCGCTAGTTGACCGGGGAATTGTACCTATGGTTGGCTTGGGGATGCTGTTTGCCGGATATTGGATTGATAGTACTGGGGAAATGAGCGATCGCCCACAACCCTTTGACTTGAGATTTCCCGCACTCATACTCTCCAGTATCTTAGGTTTGTTGTTCTTGCTGATTTTTCCCCTGCACCTCAACAATGTCAATCAAGCTAAGTCTCTAACAGTAACTCGAATCAGCCAGGATGCCGATCTGGCAGAAACCCAACTGAAAAGTCAGCTAACCCAATTGCAGGCTCAACTGAGTAACGATCAGGTTAAGGCTCAACTAGAAAAGCAAAAAACCCAAATCAAAGCTCAGTTTACTGAACTGCTCAAAGATGATCAGAAATATAAGCAAGCAATTGAGAATCCTAACATAGCTCCAACTCAGAAAGAATTACTCCAGAAGTTTAAGAAAAATCCCCAAGAACTTGACAAATTTATAGCTCAGCAAAGCGATCCTCAGGGACTTGCAAATGAAAAACTAAACCAAATTCGCCAGCGCAAAGAAGAAGCTGAAAAACAAGCTCAACAAGAAGCTTGGAAGTCTGGACTGCGGATTGGTATGAGTAGTTTGCTGTTGTCTGTTGGTTACATTATCATCGGCTGGACAGGATTAAGAAGTATGGGTGCCGTACAAGGTGGTGGACGTAAAAAAGCGCCTGCACGCTAATATTTCATGCGTAGGGCAGTAGGACGCATCAAACAATTGTTGACAGTTTATACTGCCACTCGCCTAATAAGTAATAAAAGGCAATTTCCGTAGGTCAGTGCGAAAAAACCAAACTATGTCATTGCGAGCGAAACGAAGTGGAGCAAAGCAATCTCAAGGGTTTTTAATTATTTTACATTCTCTTACATAGTTACATTTATTTATGCCGACCTACTTAGCAGTTAACAAAAATCCGCTAGAAAACCTAAAAATGTTCTCTATTTACATACTCACATATAACGAAGAGCTAGATATTGCCGCTTGTATCGAATCGGCGATGCTATCGGATGACATTATTGTTGTAGACTCATGCAGTAGCGATCGCACTGTGGAAAAAGCAAACAGCTATCCTGTGCGCGTTGTTCAACATGCCTTTGAAAGTCACGGACGGCAACGTACTTGGATGTTAGAATCCATTCCCCCCAAGCACGAATGGGTTTACATTTTAGAGGCAGACGAACGCATGACACCAGAACTGTTTGCCGAATGCCTTGAAGTTATGAACAACCCAGACTATATCGGTTATTACGTCGCCGAACGCGTCATGTTCATGAATCGTTGGATTCGCTACAGTACTCAGTATCCTCGTTACCAACTGCGGCTGTTCCGCCACGGTAAAGTTTGGTTTGACGACTACGGTCATACTGAACGCGAAGTGTGTGACGGTGCAACCAGCTTTTTAAAAGAAACTTACCCCCACTACACTTGTAGCAAAGGCTTAAGTCGCTGGATTGAAAAGCACAATCGTTACTCTACAGATGAAGCAAAAGAAACCCTATATCAACTAGAAAACGGCAACGTTAACTGGCGAAATTTATTCTTTGGTAAATCGGAAGTTGAAAAACGCCGCGCCTTGAAAGATTTGTCTTTGCGTTTACCGGCTCGACCGCTGCTACGCTTTTTTTATATGTATTTTATTTTGGGTGGCTGCCTAGACGGACGTGCCGGCACAGCTTGGTGTACACTACAAGCATTCTACGAATACCTGATTTTGCTCAAAGTTTGGGAACTGAAGCACATGCCCAAACCGAGCTTAGACACAAACGCGCCTCTGGGCGAGGACAGTGCTGACATGACAGCACCCAAGCAAATGTCCGTTTAAGCCAGCGTGGTACTGGGTACTGGGGACTGGGAACAAATAGATCTACCTGAATAATTTCTTTCCTAGTCCCTAATCCCTAATCCCTAGTCCTTATCCCTAGTCCCTAATAATGTTACAATTGTTATAAATTAATATTTTTAACATAAATTTTTTAGCATCGTCAGTCGTGCCGATGTAAGACTTACTCACCAGACCAAACATATCCTAACGCTGAATGAGTGTAGCTTTGAGAATCATGAGCAGCTTTTTATCCAGCGCGGTAGGATGAGAAAAAGCCTAAAAAACTTGCAACAATCATTTACAAGTCTGACAAACAAAAGTAACACTCTCACCAGACTAACTATCTGTCATTTTGGTTGGTATGTTTCCATATGAACTAAGTACGAAAATAGCTGGTTCAGTAACAAACTCATGTTTTTTGCGGCAGTAGCCAAGCTGCTTTCATGAGTTGACAGTTACTTGGGGCATGGCATCTGTAAATCTGTCTACCTCACCTAAAGTTTGAGCAAAGAGAAGTCCGATCGCCAAAAGTTGGCGTTCAAAACTTCTCCGGCTGGAGACGTTGCAACAAACGGTTTTCGCGCTCTTCGCGTCAAATCCCATGATAGTAAGTAAGTAGGTGAAATTAAACATAAGTATCCTCTAACTTCGTAGTGAGCCAGCGCGCAGAAAGGGGGTTTCCCCCATGAGCGACTGGCCAACCCGAAGGGTGAGTGCTTCAGCACGCAAAGCAGGGGTTTTTAGGGCTAGAGCCGCTTACTACAAACAGGAACGTTTATTTATGCCTATATACTTAAAAGCTAAGAACTTCGGGAGCTGATCCAAACTTAGGGGAACTGCTATAGAAGTGCAATTTGACGAATCTGCTGGTTATGAATACCAATAACAGAAGTTCCACTAGCCTAAAAAAGGAGAATAGGGGCTTGTTAATCGATCGCCTAAAACAGGACTTAAAAAATGACCTGATTGCTGGTTTGTTGGTAGTGATTCCCCTAGCAACAACCATCTGGCTAACGATTACCATTGCCAGTTGGGTAATCAACTTTCTCACCCAAATTCCCAAACAACTGAATCCCTTTGATGGAATGCACCCCATCGTAGTGAATCTATTGAATCTTTTGGTGGGACTAGCAGTACCGCTACTAAGTATTCTTTTTATTGGCTTAATGGCTCGGAATATTGCTGGGCGTTGGTTGCTGGATTTTGGTGAGCGGTTATTGCAGGCGATTCCCTTAGCGGGACAGGTATATAAAACCCTCAAGCAGCTTTTAGAAACATTATTAAAAGATACAAATGGCAAGTTTCGCCGCGTAATTTTGGTAGAGTATCCCCGTTCGGGAATGTGGGCGATCGGCTTCGTCACTGGCACAATCAGCAATGATATCCAATCCCAGATGTCTCGCCCGATGCTGAGCGTTTTCATCCCCACCACCCCCAATCCCACCACCGGATGGTATGCAGTACTTCCTGAAGACGACGTAGTGAATCTGTCAATGTCGATAGAAGATGCCTTTAAAATAATTGTTTCTGGTGGCATTGTCGCCCCAAATACGCCCTTACCTCCCTTAGTTCTCGCCAAACGCAAACTGGAAGCGCCGCCTCCAGAAACACAACGACAGGTTATACCCATAGAAGAAACTTGCCTAGAAGAAACTTGCCTAGAAGAAACGTGAAATTCATACAGCAAAAGCATGTGGCAAAGGATTGGTTCGCAGTTGCGTTGCTTCCATCACCAATCCTCATCCAAAATCGCTCAATTTAGTTATCACACACTCATACTTACTTTTATGCAACCTCGTAAACCCCGTCAAATTGCTCGTGAATTGGCGCTTTTAAGCCTAAGTCAGGTGCCAACGAACCCGAAAAAATTGACAGAAGAGCAACTACCTAAGTTAGTGCTAGCGGCAGTACGTACCCTGACATTAGAAGTGCAAGACTCCCTGGACAATGCTGCGGGGGAACTGCAACGCAGTAACGATCGCCTTTTAAGTAGCCAAACCCGCGCCACAGATCTAAATACTGCTAGAACTATGGTCAAAGAGGCGATCGAATATACCCAAACGGCAATCAATCAACTCGGTACCGCCATCGAGTTTCCCGAATTGATTCAGCTAGCTAATCAGGACAAAGATGTCGCCAAATACGCCATCGAAATTGTCAGAACAGTTACCCAAGAGCGAACAATCATCGATGAACAACTCTCCGCTGCTTTGGTAGATTGGCAAGTAACTCGCCTCGCCCAAATCGACCGGGATATTTTGCGAATCGCTGTGGCTGAAATGGAATTTTTAGGAGTTCCAGACCGAGTGACAATCGACGAAGCAGTAGAACTAGCCAAACGCTACAGCGGAGACGATGGTCATCGATTTATCAATGGTGTTCTGCGCCGAGTCACCGAGCAGAAAAAAACGGCATAGCGTGTCAACTACCCCAACTTACCCTTAGGGTAAGTTGGGGCTTGGAAGAGAAAGCTTCCGAGGGTAACTAGATGACTACCGCAGAGTTTCAGCCTTGTAACGCACGTCCGGGTACTCCCCTAGCTCGGAATAATGCAAATCACTCATCGCTGGGGATGTGGCGTAATGGTCAGACATCTTGGCTGAAATGCGGGAAGGGGGCTATTACTCAGTAATGAGATTTATCATATGGACAACAAAACAACAAGAGTACCAGTACTAGCACCAGATGGTTCCCCACTTATGCCCACAACCCCCAGCAGAGCGCGAAGATGGCTCAAAGCTGGTAGGGCAAAGGTAGTTATAAATAAGCTGAATATTTTTACCATTCAGCTATTAGAAGAACCATCGGGTAGAGAAACACAAGACATAATTCTAGGAGTAGATCCGGGCAAGAAATTTACAGGCATGGCGGTTGTTAGCGCCAAAGTTACTCTCCTTTTAGCTCACTTGGTACTACCTTTCGAGCGAGTTAGAAAAAGGATGGACGCACGAAAAATACTACGTCGTAGTCGCCGTGGTCGTAGGATTAAGCGTAACATTCCCATTAAAAATCGCAATCACAGGGAAAAACGTTTTAACAACCGTACTCGTAAAAGGGGATTCAAGACTGGAGGCAAGCGTTGCTACCACCCAGCATCTTTGCTAACAAAAAGATGGAAGTGCAAGTAATAGCAGAACTAGTCAAATTATTCCCTATCAATGGTGCAGTTGTTGAGGAGGTTAAGGCTAAGGGAGATAAAGGGTTTTCGCCTGTGATGACAGGTCAAAAGCTCTTTATTGAGTCTTTAATCATGGTTTTCAAAGGTAATGTCCACACATTGCAAGGTTGGTAAACCCAACAAAACCGCGAGTACTTAGGGTTAGTAAAAGACAAAACAGATAAGTCCAAGCAAACACCTGAAACTCATGCTAATGATGCGTTGGCAATCGCTTCTACCCACTTCATTCAGTACAAAGAATTTCATACTGCCAATACACACGGGCATCACTGGGTAGGCGGTTTTACCGTAACTCCAGCGCCATTTAGGGTAATAGCTAGACCAAACTATTACCGTCGTCAGTTACATTTTGAGAATCCAGAAAAGAAGCCCAATCCCACACAATACCGCAAACGCAAAGGAGGAACAGTAACGCCATTCGGGTATCGTTTAAGTGATTACGTGCAAGCTGAAAAAGCTGGAAAGAATTACTTTGGTTGGATTGGTGGTTTTACAGATTCAGGAAAAACAAAAAATGTATCAGTATATGACATCAATTGGAATAGAATCGGTCAATTTAGCTTGTCAAAAGTTAAGCGGTTGCGATGTAAGTCAGGTTTGCTCGTATCCCGGTAAGAGATCAGGGATTACTCAACTGTCCTCCCGCACCTAACCTTCGGTATAGGTGGGGACTCCTGGCGGGTTTTGTTGATAAATCTAACTTTGTAACCGTTATGAGATTGCTACCCTTCTCAATCGCACTCATACGCTGCGCTAGCTAGCGCTTCTCCCTTAGGAGTACGGGAACGCTCCTGGGCGAACGCTTCACTCGCAACGCTGCGCGGTTATGAGTTGAGAGTGAGGATAGCCTGGGGTTTTCACCCCAGGAGAAGTGAGGATAACCAGGGTTTAAAATTCCATCAAAGAGTGAGAAGTTAAATTAAACTCATAACTTATAACTCATAACTCACATAACAACTAACACTTATAGCTGCAATGGCTTTTAATTGGTTCCGTCGTCAACATAACGATTCTGCTAACACCCCCGACCAACAGAAACAAACAGAAACTTCTCCTACAAAAGAATCTCAATCCGAGCCGGCCGAAACTTCAACCAAAAGCGATGAGTCTTCACCAGAGTCCGCGACAGACTTGTTGGCATTTGCTAAAGCCGCTTACAAAAATATCCAGCAAAAGCAACAAGCGTCGGAAGTAGAAACTCCCCCTGTCGAAGTAACAGATGCCGCGCCACCAGAACAACCTGAAGTAGAAACGGCAGAACCAGAAGAATCAGTTGTAATTGCTCAAACAACTGCTGAAGAGCCAGATCTGATCATAGATGAAGAAACCACGGTAGAATCAGTGCCAGCAATTGCTGATGAGCCAGATGCCGAAAGTATAGATAACACACTAACTCAAGCAGTTTCTTGTGATGAGACAACATCACAAGAAACTGCGACTTTATCTTTTTTAGAACGGGCAGCCGCAGAAAGGCAAGCAAAACAGGAACGACTGATAGCCAGCGCGATTGAATCAGAACCGGAAGTAGTATCGCCAACTGCGACTGGGATATCAACTGCTACACCAGAGACAGCAGAGGAAATTCCCGGACTTGCCTTTGATGACGGGTTTGTTTGGTCAACAGAAGTTTTGGCGGCACAAGGTAGGCGTGCGGAAGACGTTTCGATTGAAGAAATTACCTGGCTGAAAAAGCTGCGGCAAGGTTTAGACAAAACCCGCCGTGGTATTGTTAACCAATTGAAGGCAATTGTCGGTCAAGGACCGCTGAACCAAGCAGCAGTGGCGGAAATTGAGGCATTGCTGTTGCAAGCGGATGTGGGTGTAGAAGCGACAGATCATATTATCAACGCGCTACAGAAAAAGCTGCGAGAAGAAGTTACCCCACCAGACGAGGCGATCGCCTACCTGAAAACAATCTTACGGGATATGCTGGATACGCCCATCAAAAAATCCCACAAACCTAGCTTTACTCTAGAAAAAGAAACCCTGAATATTTGGTTAATCACTGGGGTGAATGGGGCTGGTAAAACTACCACCATCGGCAAAATCGCCCACCTGGCACAAAAATCCGGCTATAAATGCTTGATTGGCGCAGCAGACACCTTCCGCGCCGCTGCTGTGGAACAGGTGAAGGTTTGGGGTAGTAGAAGTGGTGTGGAAGTAATTGCCAATCCTGGCAAGAACACAGATCCAGCAGCAGTTGTATTTGATGCGATCGCAGCAGCTGTTTCACGCCAAACAGAATTACTTCTGGTCGATACCGCTGGGCGACTGCAAAACAAAAAAAACTTGATGGATGAACTCAGTAAAATTCGCCGGATTATCGACAAAAAAGCCCCTGATGCAAAAGTAGAATCACTGTTGGTTCTCGATGCCACTTTAGGTCAAAATGGATTGCGGCAAGCCGAAGTCTTTTCCCAAGCTGCCCAACTCAGTGGCGTGGTCTTAACTAAGCTTGATGGCACCGCTAAGGGAGGCGTTGCCCTTGCCGTCGTCCAGCAGCTAGGTCTACCCATCCGCTTTATTGGTGCTGGTGAAGGAATTGAAGATTTGCGTCCCTTTTCCAGCTACGAGTTTGTCGAAGCCCTATTAAGTGGCTAGGAAAGCAAGTTTTGAGTTAAAATTCTTCTTTTAAAACTAATCAATTTAGGATTTACGGATCTGGTATTGTAAGTTGAATTAAGTCAACACAAAATATTGGAAAAAGCGTAAGTCCTAAAATCATTAGTTTGTCACAACAGTGCTAAAATCTGACTCTAATGCCGTCTTTTTCCGAACCCACACGGGTTTGTCAAATGTCGAGAGCATAAAGTGAATTGCTGTAAGTAAGCTGGATCAATACTTTCAGATGCATTGGAGAGCGTCTACTTGCAAACATACCCCTGAATATTCTCTGGCAAAAGTTTAGAAATTTGAAGTGTGATGGTTAAACTAAAACACAGAGTATAACTTTTGGTTGAAAAATCTTGTGCTATGCTTTTTCTGGCATTAGTTTCACAAGCTTTTACTTCTTTTGTCATGCAGGTAATGGTGGATCTTAGTTACATATCTTCAGATGGGAGTGACCGTAAGTGTCTGTACCCCACAGTTCCTAACCAATGAGGTTCCTAGCCCCCTATCCCCCAAACCCCTCAGCCTAAACACTGATTCGGAGAGCGTAAAAATTTATCTTGTAAACCCGGTATTTTCTCTATCTCAAGATATATGACTAGGTCATTAAGTTATGGAAGAATTAAAAGCTTTCTAGGATCTAAGCAAAATTGCTGCCAATGCTCGTCTGTTTTTCAATAAAAAAGATTACTTAAAACTTCTGTAGTTACTAAAAAATAAAATAAGCAAATGCAATACTTATAAAATTTACATCTTACGTCTTTCTACTCTTGCTAAACTGACAAAGCTTGTTCCAATATAATTTAGCAATTGCCTTTGCCGTCATGATTTGTAAGTAATCTAAATTCTGTTTCTCTAAAAGTGAAATAATAGCTGTGCCTGTGTCTCAACTGCCCTCTCAACCAACCGACAGTAATAGTAGTGCCGCAAAGGATGTCACTCCAGTTGTAGCGCTGAAAGAACTCGTGGCACGGCTGCACCGAGAACAAAACAAAATCCAAGATTTGCTAAGTTCTTTAGGATTTGCTCTCAGAAGCTTCAATAATTTGAATCAGTTTTTGGAGCTAATTCCGTTGATGGCAACAAGAGTAACAGATGCGGACGGTAGCGCTCTGTTTCTTTATAAACCCAACGGTCAAGTCAGGTTAGAGCAGCTACACTGGCAGGATAGTCACCAAAGAAAAAATATCCGCAAAGCGCTAGAAACGGCTACTAGTCAAATCACACTTTTGCCAAATACAGCTCCTCTAGCAAACGCTACGGGTGTTTTGGATGACCATATGCATCGCTACTTAGGACCAGATATGCAAATATTTGGCACAGCAATTTTGGTGAAACATGCAGAACGGGGATGGCTGTATGTCTTAAGTCGCGATCCAGAATATACCTGGACGGAAACCAGACAAAAGTTAGTTCGGTTAGTGGCAGATCAAACAGCCGTAGCGATTGAAAACGATGAACTTGGTGTAGAACTACGAAAAAAAGAACGTTTAGATCAAGAATTAGAAATTGGTGCAGAAATTCAACGGCGGCTGTTACCTCGTCAATGCCCCTCTATTCCTGGTTTAGCCTTGGCGGCGCGTTGTAAACCTGCAAATCGTGTCGGGGGAGACTACTATGACTTTATTCCCACCAACCACAATAAGTTGGCGCTAAACACCAAAGACAGTATAAGTTTGGAAAATGGGCGTTGGGGTTTTGTAATTGGGGATGTCATGGGCAAAGGTGTCCCGGCGGGGCTGATTATGACGATGATGCGGGGAATGCTACGGGGAGAGGTATTACACGGTAATTCCCCAGCAGCGATTCTCCAAAATTTGAATCAAGTCATGTATGCGGATTTAGAAAATTCCCACCGCTTTGTGACGCTGTTTTACTCAGAATATGACCCGCAAAACCGGATTTTGTCTTATAGCAATGCGGCACATAATCCTCCTTTGTGGTGGCACGCTGCTACAAAAACTGTGACACGTTTGGATACATTGGGAATGCTGATTGGTTTGGATACTAACAGCGAGTATGAAGATGCCCAGGTACAGTTAGAGCCTGGAGATACAATTATTTACTATACAGATGGCTTGACTGAGGCAGCTGACCCAGGAGGCGATCGCTTCGATGAAGAAAACTTTGTCACTGCCTTCAACTTAGCTTGCAGGCGTTGCAATGGACCAGATGAGATTCTGGATTACTTATTTAACCAAGTTTACCAATTCATCGGTGTCGATAAGCAAAACACCGATGATATGACATTGGTTGTGCTGCAAGTCCAACAAGAGTCAAGAGTCAAGAGCCAATAGTCAATGGTCAATGGTCAAGGGGTCTTGGACTATGGACTGTGGACTATGGACTATAAACTATGGACTTTGGACTCTTGGACTCTTGGACTCTTGGACTCTTGACTTTTGCGAAGCGGCTCAAAATAGAATCGTCCAATCGGGCTTTTGGGCATCTTCCTTGGTATAAGAAACCCCGTCTATCTTGATGCCATTGTTATCAAGAAGGGTGATGATATCACCATCATTTTCTAATGGGATGTGATTTTTGTCCAAAGGTACTTGAACAACTTCACCTGGGTTAATGATGCCATTGAGGGGTTGTTGCCGCTTGAGTCTATCTGCAAGTTTCCAACCACTCAAGTCAACTTTATCTGGGGAAGTGTTAATTAATGTTACCGTCTTGTTTGCCGTATCTTGGCTACTAGGATTCACCAAAGCTGCAATAATGCGAACCCCCGCAGTTGTTGGTGCAATTAGCGCCTCTATTCTGTCACCAGTGCGATCGTCGGTGTGGAAAGATTGAGACTGGAAGGCTAAAAAGATGCCTACCCATTGATTTCTGGATGGATAATGAATCAATAGTCCGCCGTCTTGCCAAACTCCATTATCTTGTTGAAATGAACCGACGTTGCCCTGGTTCATGTGGATGTCATGAATACCATTCCCTGGCTGAAAATGGAAATACTTGTCCTCTTTATTCTTTTCTGGTCCCCACTTTTCGCCAAAGGCGTATAAAGTTACGTCTTTATTGTTCAGCGCCCGTCCAATGTATAATTCCAGCAACTCGTTGAGGTCGTTGTCTGGTCCGGGAACATTGTATGGCAACGGTTTCATCTGATTTGGCGCGAATAAATTTGCCCGGATAAAGTCTAAAGCTAACCCTCCTGGTTTGCTATCCAACTGATTGAAGCCGTAATCTAACTTAACCAACCCTTTAATAATCGGGTGATTGAATTTGTCATCTACAAAATACAACAATTCCGAAGGACTCTGCTTTGATTTAACGTTGATGGCGATGCGATGCTTCACTTTAGTGTCGGTAACTAACACTTGGTAATGAGGAGTAGATCCTTCACCCAGCTTGCGATCAATCGCCCGACATTTCAAAACACCGTAATTTTTTAAGGGCATGAATTTCTCCTAATTTCTTGGTGCAAAAGACGACTTGACAGCAAGTGCTAACTATCGGACATTTTCAATTAGGTAATCACAGCTACACGGTTTGACTTTGGTACAGCTTATCGGTGGCAAAAGCGATCGCTTACTCATGTAGCAACTTCTTGTAAACCAATGCACTATGGCATCTAGCCATTAGGAATCGCTATTCCCTGTAATGGTTTAACATTTTAATTTTGGTTTGTCCGCTATTTTTTCTAATTTTTATGTTTATATACCTATGTCTTTTGGTATATTTTTTGTATAGTTGCTTGATTATTTATCAAACAATGCTGAGTATTTTTAAACACATTATTACCCTTACTTCTATTTTCATAGTAGCCCTGAACGAATTGCGTACATCAGCACGCATGAAAATCTCTTCTTCCTTTCCCCTTTACCCTTTCCCCTTTACCCTTTTTAAAGTCAGGTAAGTTGTCATTTACAAACAAGTTCTAGCCAACTGGGATAAGCGAAAGAATCCGCAGCCAGCAACTTTGAACCGCGATAACTATTAAATATCCAACTAGCTGTTTTCTGAAGATTATCCATCAAACGGGCTTCTTCACCACTAGCTTCAAACGCTAAACTCCACCAAGCATTCTCCCGAATCAGCAGACGAGTGAGTTCTACACTACAACCGTTGTCGATACGTTGATTAGCGGAAACAGGTTGCGGTGGAAACTCCGGGACAATTTGGTAAAGTTGCGAATAACGAACTTTTTGGACACTCACCCACGAAGGGCTACTGACAACCGTTTTTGTCTGAAAACTTTCTTTTGTGGAGTCTTCACACAGCCACTTTCCCCATTTCTCGGCTTTTCCCTCTATGGAGTCACCAAAACGCACTACGCCTAATTCTGATTGACGCCATTTAACTTCCAGTCGTCCTTGCCGGAGTTTGATTCCCAAGTAGTCACATTCTGGTGAGTACAAATATACATCTTCTCGTTCTTCTGGTGACTGCAACGAATCAAAGAGACAATTTTGCTTGAACCAATGTTCCATGTCTTCCGGTATACTGCCAGGGTAAAACCAGCGTAGTTCGTTACTTATCAGCATAATTATGTTGAGTTAGAAATCAGGAGTCAGGAGTCAGGAGTTAGGAGTC
>CAXTNZ010000119.1:0-20530 GCA_964245695.1 uncultured bacterium
ATTTGTGGTTATCTTTTGCTAATATGTCCCATTGCACGATATTGGCATTATTGTTCTTACTCTCACCAGCGACAGCTAAACTTTTACCACTATGTTTGGCGATAAGGTAGTAGTCTTTTCCAGGGGTAGGTAGAGTAGATGTTTGAGCGCTGGTTCCTTGTCCTCCTTGTGAGAAAGGCTCAATGGCAATCCAATTAATATGCCATTTATAACCATTGGCTTCTTCTGGGGTAATAGCTGTAGTCTTGTAGTCTTTGTCCCATCTAATAAATATACGAAAGCCTGTGGCGGTAGCACTGTAGACAGAACTAGCTCCAGTGGTTCCGAAATGGTTGCTATCACCGCCAATTGATGTTACGTATACTGGTGTTTGAGCAAACCCAGCAGCACTGGTGTCAACATCGACATAAACATAATCGCTTGATTTTTGCCAATTGGTTGCACCTGGTTGGGTTCTTCCCGATGCAATCTTGGCAACTGTCAACACAGTTGTTACTTGTGTGCTATTGGTTGTCTGATTTGGTGCAGTTGTAGTTGTCATAATTGGAATTTCCTAAATGACTGAATTACGGATATAGTTGCGGCTTTTAGCTCTGGAGTCAACGCAAAAGACAACTCAGTACAATAGTTCGCCACAAGACATTAGTCTGTGGCTCAATACTATTGCAGCAGAGTATATAATCGCGCTTTGAGCGCGTGTCCTGTTTGACAAAGCTCTGAGTAGAAGTTGCCTTAACTCCGTATATACATACTCTTGCTTTTATAGTGGAAACGCAAGGACAGTTAAGACAGTTAAGTAGACAGTTAAAAAGATTTTAATAACCTACAATTAGACAGTTAAGACAGTTAAGACAGTTAAGAGAATACAGCAGCAGATTTCGGAAATAGTGAGATAATAAATTCCAAAACCAGACGAAAATGAAAAGTTTTGCGCTCCCTTTATAAGGCTTGTGCTTACGCTTGCAGTAATTTTGGCTTTCAATCCGGGCAGAGATGAGCGCGATCGCTTCACCTGAAAAGAGCTAATTTTAATCACACTTTGATATGAGATACCAAGTTGGTGGCAGCCTTCGCAGTAACGATCCCACATATATTGTCCGTCAAGCAGACGAACAACTTTATACCAGCTTGAAAGCCGACGAGTTTTGTTACGTCTTAAATTCTCGTCAGATGGGCAAGTCATCGTTATTACAACGCACGAGTTATCGTCTGGTGGAAGAAGGCTATAGCTGTGCTTACTTGGATGTCACCCGATTGGGTAGCGAGAATACTACACCAGAACAATGGTACAAAGGTATCATCCTCAGCTTGTTCTACGACTTAAATCTAGGGGAACACGTCAACTTTAAAAATTGGTGGGATACGCAAGTCGGTATTTCCCCAGTGCAAAAACTACACCTGTTTGTTGAAGGAGTTTTACTGCCAAAGGTTCAAAACGAACGCATTTTCATCTTCATTGATGAGATTGATAGTTTGTTAAGTTTGAGCTTTCCTGTCAATGACTTTTTTGCCTGGATTCGTCATTGCTACAATCAGCAGGCACATGACCGGAATTTCCAACGCTTGGGATTTGCACTATTTGGGGTAGCTAGTCCATCTGACCTAATTGCAGATAAACGTCGAACACCCTTTAACATTGGTACAGCGATTGAGTTATATGGGTTTCAACTGCATGAAGCCACTCCCCTGCTAAAAGGGTTAGAGGAAGTCATCAGCCAACCCTCTTCAGTGCTGCGGGAAATTATCTACTGGAGTGGGGGACAACCATTTCTGACTCAAAAACTCTGTCAGCTCATTGTCCGAACAGCCTTAGAGACATCAAATAGAAAAATTGTTTTACCTCCAGAAACCGCAGCATATTGGGTAGAACAATTTGTGTGATCGCATATTATCCAACACTGGGAATCACAAGACGAACCCGAACACCTCCGCACAATTCGCGATCGCCTACTTTTCAACGAACACCGAGCCGGAAGGTTGTTAGGTCTTTATCAGCAGGTATTGCTTTGGGAACAAACAGATACTCAAACATCTGGTGTATCTACTGATGACAGTCGAGAACAGACAGAACTGTTGCTATCTGGTTTAGTCGAGAAACACAACGGCATTCTCAAAATTAAAAATCCCATCTATCAAAGTGTTTTCAATGCTCAATGGGTGAGCAGGCAGTTAGATAATCTGCGTCCTTACTCGCAAACATTCAATGCTTGGGTAGCATCTGACTATAAAGATGAATCGCGTCTGTTGCGAGGACAGGCTCTAAAAGATACTCAAAATTGGGCGCAGGGCAAAAGTCTGAGCGATTTGGATTATCAATTTTTCGCCGCAAGTATTGAATGCGAACAGCGAGCAGTGCAAACGGCATTAAAGGCAGCACGAGCGAAAGAGGTAGAAGCACGACTAGCACAAGAAAAAAAAACGGCTAAATTGCAAAGGTTTTTGTTAGTTGCAGTGTGTATCGGGTTGCTCGTTTCTAGCGCGTTGGGGCTAGGCAGTTTCACTCTGTACCGCCAAGCTATTAAAAGCGAAACTCAAGCCAGAAGCAGCGAAATTGAAGCGCTTGTATCTTCTTCTGAAGGACTTTTTGCCTCAAATCGCAGATTAGATGCGCTTGTAGAAGCAATTAAAGCCAAACGTAGACTGCAAAAACTGAGTAAACCAAACACAAATATTGAGCGTCAGGTGGAAAATGCATTGAGGCAAGCAGTTTATGGAGCAGATGAGTACAACCGTTTTTCCGGTCAT
Organism: uncultured bacterium; assembly: GCA_964245695.1. GTDB lineage: Bacteria > Cyanobacteriota > Cyanobacteriia > Cyanobacteriales > Nostocaceae > Hassallia. The sequence continues at coordinate 2,746 of CAXTNZ010000119.1, forward strand.
ACAGCAGCCGTTCTGGCAGTAGATGTCAGTCCTGACAGTTCTCTGATTGCCTCAGCAAGTACAGATAAAACAATCAAGCTAATTCGACGTGATGGGTCAGAAGTTGCAACTCTCAAAGGTCATCAGGCAACAGTTAGGGCAGTCGATTTTAGCCCTGACGGTCAGATACTCGCCTCGGCGAGTGAAGATGGTACAGTTAAACTTTGGAAGCTAGACGGTCAGCTGCTAAACACTTTCAAAGGTCACACTGCTTCAGTCTGGGGAGTCGCGTTTAGTCCGGATGGTCAGTTCCTAGCCTCTGCCAGTTGGGACAAAACGGTGAAAATTTGGAAGCGAGACGGTCAGCTGCTAAGAACGTTTCAAGGTAACACTGCTTCGGTCTGGGGAGTCGCATGGAGTCCTGATGGTCAAATCGTTGCTGCCACAAGTGTAGACAAGACAGTAAAACTCTGGAAACCAGACGGTACAGGCACAGCATACACCAAACCCCTACAAACTCTCGAAGGTCACACTGGTTGGGTTGTAGGAGTCGCTTTCAGCCCTGACGGTCAGACCATTGCTTCAGCGAGTGAAGATACAACTGTTAAACTTTGGCAGCGAGACAGCACAGATGGAAGCTACCGCCAGTATAAAACTCTTAAAGGTCACAGTGCCGGGGTTTGGGGAGTCGCTTTTAGTCCGGATGGTCAGACTATTGCCACCGCCAGTCTCGACAAAACGATTAAACTTTGGAACATTGATGGTACGGAACTGAGAACGCTTAGAGGACACAGTGCCGGGGTTTGGGGAGTGACTTTTAGCCCCGACAGCAGCTTTATTGCTTCGGCGGGCACAGAAAACGTTGTCAGACTCTGGCAGAAAGAGAATCCATTTCAAAAGTCTATCATTGCCCATCAAGCCGGGATTTGGTCAATCGCTATCACCTCTGACAGTTCGACCATCGCCACGGCAAGCCACGAAAACACCGCTAAACTTTGGAGTCGCCAAGGTAAATTGCTCAAAACTTTCACTGAATCTGGGGGCATAGTCTTCGAGGTTTCATTTAGTGGCAAGAGCAAGTTAATTGCTCTTGCCGCTGACGATGATACTGTAAAACTCAAGAAGCCAGACGGTACTTCTGTTGCTACTTACAAAAATCTTCACGGTAAACTCTTAGCGGGAGTATTGAGTCCCGACGGACAAGCGATCGCAATGTCAAATGTTAACAAGATTGTTCAGATATGGCATAGAAATCGTCCTGACCCGCAGATTCTCAAAGGACATCAAGCGGAAGTGTGGCACGTCGCATTTAGTCCCGACGGTCGGCTGGTTGGTTCAGCTAGTGGCGATGGTACTGCTAAACTGTGGACGCTTGACGGCAAGTTGTTCAGAACTCTTGTAGGACACTCGGCGGCAGTATGGAGAGTTGCCTTTAGCCGTGATGGTAAAATGGTAGCTACTGGAAGTGGCGACAATACTGTTAAGTTGTGGACGCTTGATGGCAAATTGCTGAAAACTCTTAAAGGTCACAGTGCTGCGGTTTGGGGAGTTGCGTTTAGTCCCAATGGACAAATAGTGGCTTCTGGCAGCGTGGATGCTACCGTCAAGCTTTGGAAGTTGGACGGTACGGAACTAACGACCCTGCGAGGACATACCGCAGCGATTAGGGAAATTGCCATTAGCCCAGACGGGACAATTCTTGCTTCAGGGGGTGATGACAACACACTCATTCTGTGGAATTTGCCGCGAATTCTCAATCTAAATGCACTGACTTATGGTTGCGCTCTGGTGCAAGATTATTTGAAAACTAATGCAGCAGTGGAAAAGAGCGATCGCCATCTTTGCAATAATATAAGTCGTGTTACAAAGCGAGCGATCGGCTCCTCAAATTTTTCTAGGACTTACGCAGAATGATGAAGAAACGAACCGCAGAGGCGCTGAGAACGCAGAGAATAAGAGTTTGGGAGAGTTTTTGCGTAAGTCCTATTTTAGAAGAATTACTACTGAGAAACGAATATTTTTGCCGTAAATGGCGCTATCTCAGTGGTTAGAGTATCTTCATCAATTTTTACAGAAGTTTCAGTAAACCAATCTTGCCAAGATTCTGCCGCTGGGAAGTTGGGAATCTGATATTCTGGGAAATTCTGGTCAGAGAAATTTACCACGACGACGATGCGAGAACCTTGGAAATTCCAGCGGGTGTAAGCGAGTACTTTTGCTTCAGGATTTTCGTGGAAAAAGTCAATATTATCGCTTTGCAAAGCTGGAGTTTGCTTGCGAAGGGCGATTAATTTTTTGTAATATTCAAATAAATCGCGATTTTCGTCTCTTTCCAACAAAGCCCAGGCTATTTTCTTCGGCTGAGTCACGGTTTGGCTTTTGCGCTTGTGTTCGCCAAATTCTTCACCCATCCACAGCATTGGTATACCCATTGCTGTTATTAACAGTACAGCACCTAACTTGGCGCGGACAAATGCGGCTTCATCAAAAATGCCGCGATCGCCTAATTCTCTAAATAAATGTTCGCGATCGTGAGTTGCTAAATAATTTACCACATTTATCGCCGTGGCATAACCTTGCTGTTTCGGGTCTAAAACCTCCTTCAGATGGTCTAATTCAAATGTCTCACCGCAAATGTGAGGAATCATAAAGTAGCGAAAACTTTCATGCCAACAAGAATCCAGCGGTCCTTCTGGCGCTGTCACGTTGCTTGTATCGGGAATGTGTTCGGCAATATTATAAAACGGCTTGGGTGCAGTATTCTTTTTTGATTGTTGAGCGAGCCAATCCAAAAATTCAAAGTTAGCTAATTGCCGCACTGCATCAAAGCGAATTCCATCAATGTGATACTCTTGAACCCAATAGCGTACCACATCCCCAACGTATTTCCAAGCGGGTTTCACGTCTAACTTTTCGTCATAATTATCATAATTAAATTCCGGTCCCCAAAAATTGTTCGGGTCTTCCGGATAATGCATGTGTTCGTAGTACCAGTAATTCCGGTCAATCATCAATAGCGGGCATTCTCCATCTGTATGGTTGTAAATTCCATCCATGAAAACCCGAATGCCTCTACTATGACACTCGTCAATAAACCGCTTCAAATCTTCTGTTGAACCGTAGCTGGATTCTGTAGCGAAAAAGTGCCGCACTGTATAGCCCCAGCTATAATCGCCAGGATACTCATTTACTGGCATTAATTCAATTGCATTAATTCCCAACTCGCGCAGATAATCTAACTTTTCAATCGCATCTAGATATTTTCCACGTTTGTTCTGGTCAACTTCGCCACCAGTAAAATCGGCAACGTGCATTTCATATATTACTAATTCGTGATTTTCCGGCAACGGTGTATCGTCGTGCTGCCAAACGTAAGTATCAACTATTCGTTTACCATCTTTGACCCGCGCTATACCGACTTTTTTCTCATCATCTACATCTGTGGCGTAAGGGTCAACTACATCCACCCATTCATCAGGAGCAAAATTTGGACTTTTGCTTTGGACACGGAATTTATATTCATAAACGCCGTCTTCCAGTTCTACTTGAGTACGGAAATAACCATCCTCTCCTTTTTGCATTGGGATCTCTTTCCACTCAGAAAAAGACCCGATTAAAGCTGCTCCTTTGTTACGTGGAGCAAACAAATCGAATTCAATTACACTTGCCATTTCAATCTTTGAAAATAACTACTATACTTGCGGCACATAAAATTATCTTGCAATATTAAGTTATATTAATCTTCTTTCTGAAGTAATAATAAAAAGCAAAAAAGCGGGAAGTAGCGTTAATTACTTCCCGCTCAATTTTTATGCATCTGCTAAAAGTTAGTATTTTTCTACTAGTACAGCGCGGCGGAAATAAAGCTACCATCCAAAAAAGCCAAAACCCTTGTCTTTCAAGCTTTTTGAATGAGCGCACAAGAGCGAATGAGCGTTCTTCCGCGTTCGCGAACGCGAGTGCGTGTTTGAAGGAGAAGAGAAGCGTCTGCGAACGCGAGTGCGTCTTTGCGATTGAGAAGGAGAAGCGGTACTAGTTGGAATGCACCGACACCCACATTTATGGTGCGGCTATACGAGCAAAGCTCCGTTGGCGAAGCCTCTCGAAGAGAAGCTTTGAGCGGAGGAAACCTCCGAGCAAACTTCTCTCTGCCTCCGCAGGCTGAAATCATTAATTTTTTGTAGTCCGCAGAACCGAAGCGGACGAGCGTTTGTAGAGCCAGCGGCTAAAGCGCCTGAGGGCGACCAGGTGCATTATGAGTGAGTCTGACCAACAGGTACAGAGGCATTTGCCACCGACTGATTATCTAGGATGGGCTTGCGGGTTTTTAGGTCAAATTTGTATCCATTTGGCAAAATATGAAGTTTGGCTCCGCAAACCGCCAAAGGCTCATCTTTCAAAATGTCGTCAATATTGCTATGTGTAGCTTCTGATTCATCGACGACGGTGACACAACCTTGCCCAATCACTTCAAATTGGTTATCGGTAACAACCATAGCAGTATTCTCATCAATACCGAATCCCAAGACAGCAGGCTCGATTAGCAAAGCTGAAATTAAGCGTCCCAAGCGTCCACGCTGTGAGAAATGCTGGTCAATCACTACCCCTGGTAGAAAGCCCATACCAGGTCCCATGTCCACGACGTCAATCCGAGGATTTGTTTCTGAGTCGCCTTCCACAATCATGACATCTGGCATCACAGCGGCTCCGGCGCTTGTGCCGCCGATGACAATTCCTTCAGCGCAGCGTTTGTGAATTGCGGTATCAAGTTCAGTGCCTTTGAGGATGCTGGTGATCCGCGCTTGGTCGCCTCCAGTAAAAAATACGCCTGTAGCTTTGTCAACTGCTTCCAGCGCTGTCGATGAAGATGCATCTTCACGGCTTTCCGTGTCAATTATCCTAACATTCTCTGCTCCCAGCCGCTCAAACACTCTGATGTAATTTTCTCCTACTTCTCTTGGCAGTTCGGTTGCTGCTGTCATAATGACAATTCTGGCTTTGGTGCCGCCAGCACGTCGCACAAACTCACGCAGGATCTGGCAATCGCCCTCTTTGTCTTCTGCACCGCCAATAATCACCAACTGCCGTTTGGTTTCAGTCGCCGCCATGATGCCTCCGGATTTTAAGTCTGTTATTTTTAATAAAACACGACAATTTAAACTATAAAAACATCCATATGGTAGATTTAGATACAAAAGTTAAAAATAAAACATAGTATTATTTATCCCCACAATGACAATAATTGATTTAATAAGTGTTAATTCCTAATAAAAACGTATAATATAATACAATAGTTCTAAAAAAATTTTGATTTAGGAATATGAAAAAAAGATTCCCGATACTAAAAAGTGAATCGGGAGTCATGTGTGATAAAATGCCGCTTAACTTTTGTGAGAAAGTTCTACATGTAAAGCTAAACCTCAGAAAAAAAATGTTTACCTAACAGAACTACTGAAAAGTAAGTCACTTAAGAAAGAACGTGCGCGTTCTAATGGAAGATGTCTAGGTTTGCCCTCGAATAAAATTTGAAACTCCTTGCTGTCTGCACCATCACCATAACCGGAAATAAGTTTGCGGTGAAATGCTTCTTCAGCAAGGTGTCGAACTTCATTTCTAAGAGCAGCTTTTATGCCATTCAGTCTTGGCTGTCTCCTAAATGTTTCTTTTATATTTTACTAGTTATAAACAGAATGGTAGGCAAATTGCACCTTTCAAAAGTTATACATTTGGCAGCGGAGAATGTAGGAAATCAACAACTTATTGCTGACAGTAGGGGTAAGACGATGTTCGGCTTGGCATGTATAATATAATTTGACTATGCCCTAAGATAGTTGAAAAACTATAGCAAGATGGCTAAGCTTAGCTAGCAGAAGCATTGAGTTTTATTTTTCGTCAAAAGCAAGGCGATCGCCAAAACGCTTAGTGTAATTAATTTGCCATCAAAAATTCTGAGTAAACATAGCTAAGAATCATGAAGTCAAAGTGCAATTACTCATTGGGTGCGAAGAGCTTTCTTCATAACGCACCAGTGCCGAATTGAGGCGCATTTTAAACCAACAATCGCCCAAGGAGTAAAAATTAGATAGATTTTGGCATTTTTTTCTCCACGATCCTTAGCGTCCAGAAAATAGGGTGTTTAGCCAAAGGTATATAAATCAATGATTCAAGAAAAAGTCACCGATGCAGTTCGCGTCAATGCGAGAAAAACAGATGTTTTCGACGTTTTCGACTTCAAGCATTACATGGGACCGAATCCTTATTTGGATACAGGAGCGCTAGTCTTTAATTTTGCGCTAACTGAGTATAAGCAGCCTGCACCCCTTGAGGAATATGTTTCAATTATTGGCGATCGCTATCCACACATAAGCGCTCAACAACACGAATCTCATGCCGAGTTGTTTGCCCAAACTGTGGCAGAAGTCGGAAAACTGGATATGGGTTTGCACCTCAACCGTTGGAGTGTGAAGTCATATCCGAATCACAAGAAGATTAGTGTGCAATCGCTGCATGAACGCACGACCAGATCAGTACTTTACTTCGTTTGGGATTGGTTTGAAGCGATTACTCAAAAAGAAGATATTGCCTTTGAGGAGCAACTGCGGATACTGCAAAACAAATTTCGCCAATCTGTCTATGGTGGTCCCACAGTCTACGCTTTATTCCGCACGGCTTACGAAAAAGGTATTCCCAGCTTCTATCTGTGGGAAGAAGGACTAATGCAATATGGCTACGGAAAAAAACAAGTTCGCGGGGTAGCGACCACATTTGATTGTGATGCTCATCTAGATTCGGACTTCACCACCCGCAAGGATGACTGCAAGGCATTTTTAAACACCTTGGGTTTTCCCGTACCTCAAGGTGATATCGTCGCTTCCGAAAGAGAAGCCATATCCGTAGCCAGAGAAATTGGCTACCCAGTAGCAGTTAAGCCTGTTGTCGGTCACAAAGGAATTGGCGTAACGGCTGATGTGCAAGACTCTAGGGAACTCGAATCTGCTTTTGATCGGGCAGTCAAAGCGATCCCAGAAAACGAGCCAACACGCATAATCGTTGAGAAAAGCATCTCTGGGGCAGATTTTCGCTTGTTGTGTGTCAATGGCAAATTTGTAGCCGCTACTGAACGGCGTCCAGCATCGGTTGTGGGTGACGGATACTCCACTATTGCGGAGTTAATTCGCGATGAAAACCGAAAACCAGCGCGTTTGGATACACCCACCTCGCCGATGAGCAAGATTCAAAGCGATGAAGCGATGGAATTGTACCTAGACGAACAGCGTTTGTCATTGGACAGCGTAATTGAAAAAGGTCGCACTGTTTATCTTCGCAAAGTCGCCAATCTTTCCGCTGGAGGTGTGAGCATCGACGCCACACGCGCGATTCATGATGACAATATTATTTTGGCGCAAGACATAGCCCAACACTTTCGGCTGACTTGCCTCGGCATTGATGTAATTACCAAAAGTCTTGACAAATCTTGGAAAGACGGCAACTTTGCTATCTTAGAAATCAACGCCGCACCCGGCATTTTAATGCATCTCAACCCTGCGGTTGGTGAAAGCGTTGATGTACCTTCTCGTCTTTTAGAAACCTTCTTTGAGTCGGGTACAGATGCTAGGATACCAATTCTCACATTTAATAAAATCTCAGTTTCTGAACTTCAAGAAACGATTGACCATATTCTTTTGCAACACCCCGACTGGACAATAGGTGCTGTTTGTCATGATGCAGTTTTCGTTAATCGGTCGAAAAAAATCCTGAACAAAGATTACAACAGCAACGTTTTAAGTCTGTTGCGTAATCCTAAACTCGATTTACTAATTGCCGAGTACGAAGAAGACACTTTTGAAAATGAGGGAATGTTTTACCAAGGAAGTAACATGGTAGTTCTGGATAATCCTACGGAAACCGAGATGATACTCGCGCGGGATGTCTTCGACGGTTCTACTGTGGTGATTAAGAAAGGAGATACTATTTCCATCCGCCGCAAAGGTTTGATTGAAGACTACACCTTGGGAATAGATGAACCATTTACACGGGTTTATTTGAAAGAAATTGGGACGATTGTCTAATTCTTTAAATGCGGTAGGGGTACAGCATTGCTGTACCCCTATTACAAGATATCTATATATCTTTCTATTTTATTTTGGCGTGTGCCGCCAAAATAATTTTTTCTGTTTCCTCCCAGCCAATACATTTATCAGTCACAGAAACCCCATATTGTAATTCTTTTTGGTTTCTAGTAATCGATTGACTTCCTTCATACAAATTGGATTCCAGCATCATACCGACGATTGATGTATTGCCATCGACGATTTGTTGAATGACATTATCTAAAACAGTAGGCTGTAATCTGTAGTCTTTATTGGAATTACCGTGGCTACAGTCGATGACGATTCTGGGTGATAAACCTGCTGCTTTTAATTTTTCTTCTACCTGTTTGACATTTGCCGGATCGTAGTTAGGCTGACCATTACCACCGCGTAAAATAACATGACCGTAAGTATTTCCTTTAGTTTGAAATATGCTTACCTGTCCCTTTTGATTAATTCCGAGAAAATGGTGTGGACTATTAGCTGATTCCAAGGCATTCAAAGCTACTTGAATATTACCATCAGTGCCGTTTTTAAAACCTACAGGCATCGAAAGTCCACTTGCCATTTCGCGGTGAGTTTGTGATTCTGTGGTGCGTGCGCCAATTGCCGACCAGCTAATCAATTCACTAATATACTGAGGTATGATCGGATCGAGTGCTTCTGTGCCTGCGGGTAATCCCAATTCAGTAATTTGTAACAGGAGTTTACGTGCGATTAATAAACCTTTTTCTACATGGAAAGAATCATCCATATCAGGATCGTTAATTAATCCTTTCCATCCGACTGTTGTCCTTGGTTTTTCAAAGTAAACTCGCATGACTAGCAGGAGTTTATCCTGGACTTTCTCAGCCAGAGTTTTCAGTTTCTCTGAATATGCGATCGCTGAAGAAGTATCGTGGATTGAGCAGGGACCAACCACTATGAATTTTCGCCTATCTTGAAAGTCCAGAATCTGTCCTATTTCCTGCCTAAATTTCAAAACTGTTTCTTGTGCAGATTTTGTTAAAGGTAATCTTGTTTTTACTTCATCTGGAGTTAATAAAACGTGAGAATTCTTAATGTTAGCGTTATATTCAAATAATGTGTTGTGCATGGGGAGTATCTCGTGATTTGTGTTGTTTGTACGTGTTAAATTTAATATTTTAAATCAAAAAGCACATGTAAACCTATATAATATTTCGGAAAAAATAGCAAATTTTTCGCATTAAAAATTCATAGGGCAGCCAGAGATTTGAGCATTTGTTAAAAGGTAACTTCAGCAAAAAAAAAAGGGGGGCAATATTTTCCCCCTTTTTATCGTTACCAAACAGTCGCCTGACTGCAACGCCTGTGTTATTGCCAAACGAAGACTTTCGCTTCGTATGGTCCTAAATCAATCACAATGCCGTCATCCCCAGCTTCGACATCATAATTAGCTGTCCACTCGTGCCATGTACCACTGCTGGGGAAGTTAGGAACTTGATAGCCACCCAGGAAGTTTTCAGAGAAATTGGCTACAACAACTACACGAGAACCTTCATCATTCCAGCGGCTATAAGCTAGCACCTTTGCCTCTGGATTTTCGTGGATAAAGTCGATATTTTCTGTGTAAAGGGCATGATTGTCTTTCCGCAGGTTGATTAAGCCTTTGTAGTATTCAAACAAGCCACGATTTAAGTCATGACCTAGCAGTGTCCAATCGATTTTAGCTGACTCTTGAGTTTTGGGTTTGTACTCGCCAAATTCTTCACCCATCCAAATTAAAGGCACGCCGACTGCTGTCATCAGAATAGCTGCACCCAATCTAGTCCGCCTAAAAGCTTCTTCGTCAAAAATCTCACGGTTTCCCAACTCGACCATAACGTGGTTGTGGTCGTGGTTGGTGAGGTAATTTACTACATTCGTCGCACCCATAAAGCCTTGACGCTTGCAGTCAATTACATCTTTGAGGCGCTCTAAATCAAATGTATCACCGCAGATATGTTCTAAAATACAATGGTAGAAACTGTCATGCCAGCACCCATCCATTGGTCCATCTACATTGGTAATGCTGGTAGTTTCCGGAATGTGTTCGGCAATGTTGTAAAAAGGCTTCATGCTAGCAGCGTTTTTCGCTTCCTGAACAATCCAGTGCATGAAGTCGTAATTAGCAATTTGCCGCGCCGCATCGTAACGAATACCATCTGTATGATATTGCTCAATCCAATAATGTACTGAATCAGCGATAAATTTACGAGCAGGATAAGTTTCTAAATTCTCGTCATAGTGTTCGTAATTAAACTCAGGTCCCCAGTTATTATCAGGGTCACGAGGTTCATGATGATACCAATAATCGTGGTCGATTTGTGTTAATGGACTGGATGCTTCTGAGTGATTATAAATACCATCCATGATGACGCGAATGCCTCTGCCGTGACACTCGTCAATTAGATTTTTTAATTCATCTGTAGAACCATAACTCGATTCTGTAGCAAAGAAGTGGCGAGGGTTGTACCCCCAGCTATAATCGCCAGGATATTCTTTAAGTGGCATCAACTCAATAGCATTGATTCCCAGTTCAGATAAATAATCTAATTTCTCAATAACGTGCTTATACTTTCCTCGTGCGTAAGGGTCATCTTCACCACCAGAAAAGTCTGCAATGTGCATTTCGTAAATAACTAATTCATGATCAGCAGGTAGAGGTTTATCGTCGTGTTTCCACACATAGGTATCAACAATTCTTTCACCATCTTTAATCCGCACGACACCGTTATCTTTACCAGTTGATTCGTCAATGTCAGTTGCGTAAGGGTCGGTGACCTCCACCCATTGATCTGGTTCAAAAAACCACGACTTTGACTGAACGCGGAATTTATATTGATAATCGCCGTCTTCTAATTCAATACTTGTGCGAAAATAACCATCATCGCCCTTTTCCATTGGAATTTCTTTCCAATCAGAAAAAGAACCTATTAACGCCGCTCCTTCGTTATATGGCGCAAATAAGTTAAATTCAATTGGCTTTGCCATAGAAGTATTTGGAAGAGAAAATTTGGGTATGAGTATTCTCTAATTTTGCCCAAAATTACCCATCCCCCTACCGAAGTATTAAAAAAAATAATACCTCTATCTGAAGGAGGATTTTTCAAGTTTTACTTGATTTTTTTGGGGGCTGTAGATAGCCTACTTAACTCGCTAATAGGTTACACTTAATTATCAAGAATCTTTAGGTATATTAAGTAATACATTTTTCTAAGTAGGTTGGCATCAATAAACATCAACTTGTTAATACCGTCCTGATTACTCAGATTTGCTATTAGTTTGTTGCATATAACTTAACAACCAATTCGCCGCAGTCGCCCTGCGAGTTTGCCGAGGTCCGAATTCACCGATTTTGTAACCTTTGAAACCTAGTTGTTCTTTCAACAATTGTTTATTCTCAGCAGGAATGGAACGAGTCAATTTTACTGTTGCGGGGCGACTATCAATAAAATTAGGCGGTTCTGAGTACTCATCTTGCCATTCTAGTAGCACTTTGGTAATGTCCCATTGTCCGGTTGATTCGTCGTAGCGATAGCCTAAGCAGTGCCATACTAACTGGTTGACTGTGGCATCATCAATTTCTTCGTTGAGAATTGCCCAAATGGTTTCTGTATTGAGTGAAGGCAGGTTAGACATAAGCAATTTAAAATTTAAAAACAGTTAGTTGTTAGTTGTTACCGACTAATTACTAAGCACTCGCGACTGATTAACAACTACCTTTATGAAAACAATTTACCACTTTTGAGTTAGATTTTCAAAGACGGCGACGATGTTAACCAGGATTAAAATCGTTTTTTTTCAGCTAAAAAACTAGGTAATGCATCATCAAGCAGGTAGACTGGATATTGTAAAGAGTATGCCAGTCAATGGAAAGTCCCACACCATCGTCGCCAGTCCGCGCCCACGTATTTGTTACGGGGAGAGTCCAAGGAGTAGGTTATCGCTACGCTACTGTCGATACAGCTAGTCAGTTGGGATTAAGCGGCTGGGTGCGAAATCTCCCCGATAGTCGTGTGGAAGCAGTCTTTGAAGGGGATCTGGAGGTTGTGGAAGAGATGATTCGCTGGTGTCATTCTGGACCACCTGCTGCTATGGTTCAAGAGGTGGTGGTTGAGTACGAGGAACCGGAAGGATTGCAGGGATTTGAAGTTAGACGTTTTGACAGGTAAAAGTAAAAGCTATTTTTTACTATAGTTCTAACTGAGAATTGTAGATTGATTTTCTAGGCGATCGCTTATCGCCTAAACTTTACAAAAATTACCTACTAAAGATTTAATGTATATTTAAACATTTATCATTCAGTAGTCAAATAACTGGCAATTGATAAGTAGTTCAACCTGAAAAAACATGACATAGACCTAACCCCCTTCCCTCATAGGGAAGGGGGGCGAATTATTCCCTCCCCTACGAGGAGAGGGACGATTTTGACATTAGTCAAAATCAGCTTCTAGAGATATGCGCGTTTAATTTGGTTGAGCCACTTACTTTTTAAGTTTTAATTGTTTATTAGACTTATGAGCAAAAATATGAAAAAGGATAAAACGAACCACAGATAAACACGGATGAACACAGATATTTATCTGTAGTTCGATATAGAAAATACCGACTTATGCAAGAAATCTATTATTCGTCCATCTCTTTCAAAGTTGCTAATGCTGAAGGAGACAAACGACTGAGATAGCGGAATATCCAGTACTTAAAGATAGTGTCTAAAACTACAGGAAATGTAGCGATAAATAGAAATATTGCGCTTGTATTTGCTGGTAAACCCAAATGTTCTGAAAATCCTTCTAGAATAACTTCCCACCCATGTGGTGAGTGGAATCCCACAAAGATATCTGTGAATAAAATAATTAAAAAAGCCTTAGCACTATCACTAAGACCATAAACAATTTCATCTAGAAAAGACTTGACAATGACAATTTCTCTTTTACTTGTAGCGATGACTACGGCAAAAGCGATTAGTGATAGCAAATCTGCAAAAACATTGCTGATAGCGTTACTGCTTTTACTACGGAATTCCTCAGCAAGTTCAATTGCTTTATCTTTGACTTTTTCTTCTATCACTTCGGAAGAAAGTGGCGGTGCTAAATGAATCAGATTTGAAAATCTAAGTTTTTGTTCAAAACTCTTTAATTCTTTGAGAGCTTCTTCTTCCATTTCCGAGTTGAGGAAAATTTGATGTGTGTTTTCACCTCTAATGCGGTCTAATATAGGAATTATTAATAATTGTTTAGATAATATTTGAGTTAAAAGCGGTACAATAACCAGCATTGCCAGAAATATTACGGCACTTCTTGTTCTATTTCTAGAGATGCGGTAATCTTTAATAAATTGCTGTTCTGATTGTGGATTAAAATCAGTTCTAATTTTATTAACTGTTCTGCCAATTGACCTAGGAAACCATCCTGTTTTTTTCATAGCAAATTTAACTTTAATAATGTATACATTAGATGAATTGGATTTGCCGTTAACTTGGTTACGCTTGATTTGGAGTGGTTCAGCAATGGTAACTAAGGTGCTAGATTTTGGCGGATATGCTAGGCGATCGCTAACTGCTTCTTCTTGGCGGCTATACTTAGCTATTGAGAATGGCTAATGGCTAATTGTTATAAATTATTATCCATTAGCCATTATAGATTAAATATTATAGATTATTCTGACTGTATACCGATTAGAAGGTTAGGTACAGGGAAAGCGCGATTTTCAAGAGTTTTAAATTTACCTATGTTGGCATCGTAGGCAAAGACTTCTCCAGTCTCAATCTCGTAAATCCAAGCGTGAAGAGTCAGTTTACCGCCATGAAGTTTAGAGCGAATCACTGGGTAAGTCTCTAGATTTTCTATCTGCGTCAGGACGTTCTGCTCAATTGTTATCTTTAAAAGCTCATCGCTGGTACAATCCTGGTAGTTATCTAGGACAAGGCGGCGAGTAGGTTCGCCATGATGCCTCAGCCAATCGTAAACTAAAGGCATCTGTTGAGCAAGATTACCTATTTGCAATAGTCCTTTCATCGCTCCGCAGTGGGAATGACCGCAGATAACAATATCTTTGATATCCAAAGTTTGAAGAGCATATTCTATACCTGCGCCTTCCGCGCTGTTTGTTTTTCCATAGGCTGGTATAATATTACCAATATTACGGATAACAAATAATTCACCGGGTGGACTTTGAGTGATTAAACATGGGTCAATCCGCGAGTCGGAGCAAGTTATGAATAATACTTCAGGACTCTGACCGTGAGACAGATGCTCGAACATCTCGCGGTGTGTGATGAAATAGTTGTCATGAAACTCATTCAGACCTGCAATTATTCGTTTAAGTGGCACGGTTCATTTACCTCAAAAAATACATCTTTAGTGTTATTATTCATCAGTGTTAGCATATTTTCCTGATAAAATCTCTCAATTTTTTGTAAATAGAGACGCTGAGAAAAAAGTGCGTCTCTATAGCCTATAGAGGTTATCTAATGGGCAATCCACTTGGCTTCAGAAACAATACAGACACCTCCAAATTTTTTCAATATAGGTCTAATTGTTTCTACTAATTCATGCTCTTGTTCTTCTGTGCAAATACTCATCACATAGTCATTGCTAAGTGCCTGTGTTGCTAAATCATTGATTACTTTACCTCTATCGCCTGTGCCTGTTACATTCTCAATCACGGTATACCCGGAAACGCCTGCTTTTTCTAAAATCTTGAGAACTGCTTGCATCTCTAAAGAATTCGTAATTATTTCTACCTTCTTGACGGATTCCACTCAGTTAAACTCCGATGATTTTGATGATATTCATATATAAAGGAATCCCCACAATAATGTTGAAGGGAAAGGTGAGCGCTAGAGCCATAGAAACGTACAAACTTGGATTAGCTTCCGGAACTGTCATTCTCATAGCTGCTGGAACGGCTATATAAGAAGCACTCGCACAAAGTACGGCAAACATCAGGGCATTTCCTTGAGGAATACCGATGATTTTGGCGATAATTATCCCTATAATTGCATTGGTTACGGGCATGAATACAGAAAATGCAATTAGGAAAGAACCTGTTTTGCTCAAGTCTTTGATTCTTCTAGCTGCTACCATTCCCATGTCTAACAAGAAGAATGCTAGAACTCCGTAAAATATTCCTTGGGTAAATGGTTCCAACTTCTCCCATCCTTTTTGTCCTGTAAGGATGCCAATAAGCAAGCTACCAACTAAGAGAAAAACAGAACCATTTAAGAATGCTTCGCGCAGAACTTCACCCCAAGAAAATTCAGATTTTTCTGATTCTTTTTCTTGGCTTTTACCGAATATTCTCACTAGTATAATGCCCACGACAATCGCTGGAGATTCCATCAACGCCAAAGCAGCTACCATGTAGCCATCTGACTGAACGCTAAGAATTTTGAGAAAAGACTGGGCAGTAATAAAGGTGACGGCACTGATTGAACCATAGGTTGCAGCAATAGCCGCTGCATTATAGGCGTCAAGTTTTAATCTCAGAATAAAAAAGGAGTAGACAGGTACAACACAAGCCATGATTACAGCCGCTAAGAGTGTCAGCCCTACTTGCGGAGTAATTCCACTCTCTTCCAGTTCATATCCTCCCTTAAACCCAATTGCAAGTAAAAGGTAAAGAGAAAACAATTTTGGTAAAGGGGCAGGAATTTCCAAATCAGATTTTAAAAAAATCGCCAGCATTCCCAAAAAGAAAAAAAGTACCGGCGGATTCAATATATTCGACAAGATAAGGCTTGAGTTCATGTTTAGCAACCCCGATGTCTGCGAAGAGTAACGAGAAATAAATTAGTAGTGTGAATTGCTACAGTTCTTGTAACAATTATTTTACTTGACAAGTCAGTATATTTGACCCTTGTGAAGATGGCATGGAAATCGTGTGTCAATCCAATGACATGAACTTCCAAATGTCTCTCTAAGGCGTAGTTGTCAGCTTAGAATTGCTGAGAAAACTAGGCAAAACGATGTCAAATCATTACTTTTGACAATTGTCAAGAAAATTTGATAATGTGCCTTAAATCTGAGGCGATCGCCCTTGGGTTTTTGCACCCTACTCTACCGAAAGCCCCCCGCAAGTAATTTTACTCAGATTATTAAAAATACTTTTTTAATAATTGCTCAGTTCGGGCAAATTAAGTATATTTACGGAAAAATAGAATTAGAGTTCTCGCTGAAAGACATTATCGCTCTTTGTTAGCTGGTTTCCTTGATTGCGATCGCCCACCGCGAAAAAATAGCAGTTGTAAAATTGCGCTGACAATAGCAGTGCGATCGCTCTACTGTCCGACTCGTTAGAATTATCAGTTATCTTAACAATATCTTTATTTAAACAGATTATTTTTCCTGATATATCTGGGCATTATCCGAAATGCGGCAACTTTAGGTTGTAGCTGAATGGATTGGATTCGATTCCCACAAATTTGAGATAAACCTTTTTGCAGCGAGTTGCGCTTTACTTATGAAACAGCGGTTATTTAGTCAAGTTTTGACGGGGGTGGCGATCGCTTTTAGCACAACTGCAACCCTCAATCAAGCCAGCTATGCTGAAGGCGCAACCTTTTATTGCGGTAAAAGCAACGGCGAACCTACAACGTTTGTTCGTACCCAAGACGGTAAGAAATTACCGATGATTCGCTGGGTTTCTGATTATTTCACAGGGTTGACACCTCAGCAACGCTGTCAGCAGGTATCGCGCAGATTTCAAAGAAGCTATGACAACGGTACGCTGAGATATATCAAAGCAGGTATGCTCAACGGACAACCGGTTGTGTGCGCCGCATCTGAGAAAAACGCTGCTTGTACAGATAGGACTTTGTTATTCACTCTCAAGCGTGGTAGCGATCCCGACGCTACAGCACGCCAATTATTTGATCGCCGTGCTTTGGCTGCTGGAAACACTGTCAATCAAAGTGGCGGCGACAAAAGCAACGAGCCAGTGAATATTGATGTCGAAGCGTACCTATATTTTACATCATCTCAGCCAAAAGTCCTTAAATGAATTGGCGTAAATTTATACTAATTGCCTGTGTTGCTTGTTTATGCATTACGCTGTCAACATGGACAGCGAATGTCAGTGGTAGCAAGCTTGCTAAACCGCAACAACCGCTTACTCAAGAATCTGTAAAACAACTGCACACCTGGGCGCAAGCCATAACTGTGAAGGTGAGGTCGCCAGATTTCTTAGGCACAGGGATTTTGCTACAAAGGCAAGGCACAGTTTATACCGTACTGACGAATGCTCATGTGCTGCGAGCCGGCAACTCTCCGTATCGCATTCAGACTCCCGATAATCGCATTTGGGTAGCCGATGTGCCTAAGACTAATTCCTTTGGGAAAAATGATTTGGCGATATTGCAGTTTCGCAGCACTGGTACTGTTTATAGTGTGGCATCTTTTGGTTCTTCCCCTGCAGTGGGGGATGAAGTGTTTGCGGCTGGGTTTCCCGTTGCAGAAGAGGAAACTAAAGAAAAAGGCTTTGCGTTGACTGCTGGTAAGGTGTCGCTGGTGCTGCAAAAAGCTTTGGAAGGAGGATATCAAATAGGCTACACCAATGATATCCAAAAGGGCATGAGCGGGGGAGCATTGCTAAATCGTCGGGGTGAGGTTGTGGCTGTGAATGGGATGCACGCCTATCCGCTGTGGGATGCGCCTTCTGTGTTTGCTGATGGTTCGGAAGCTGACGCAGCTTTGCACCAAACAATTATACGC
>CAXTNZ010000120.1:0-20502 GCA_964245695.1 uncultured bacterium
TTGATATTTAGAATAGATTAAAAAATCGACTATTTTTTAACTTTTGATTAAGTTTAAACTTGTGACTAAATAATACCTTAAAGTGGCGAAGCATAAAATTCAGACTTCACGCATCGGTAGTGATGCATAGTAATGATTTATTGTCGTAGGAAGGCATTATAGTAAAGTTATATAAATCACTCTCAACTACAGAATATAATTTTGGTTTATGGTGTAACTTTCTTACATTATCTATTCATGTATTAGTGGTTTATCCTGATAGGTGCAAGATAATAAATCACTTATCTTATTTGGTAATATTTCTGTGGTAAGTGCTGGTGATATGGTGCTTTGATAGTTGCAGTAGCCTTTGTATGTAACTGCTATGCTATATAAGATACTGGTAATTGGCAGAAAGCGCAATCAGGTTGTTGCGAGTGTTGTTGATAGCTTGCAGCAGTCAAATTATTCGGTGGTTACTAAGTCTGCAATACCTGACAATCTTGAAGGTATTGACTTGATACTGGATGTTACTTTAAAGCCAATCGGTATCCGTTCCGAAGGTTTACCAGCCATTAAGGTTGTGCAGTCACCGGATCATTTATGCGTTTCCGATTTTGACGATTTTTTGGTGTATCCTTTTTCTTCGTCTGAGCTACTGAAGCGTGTAAATTTATGCTTGCACAGGCGAAGTGATTATCTCCGCAGGTTTCCTCAGTATTTGGAGATGATATCCCACGATGTCTATCACCCTTTAAGGGCGGTTAACTTTGTTTTGGGTTTGACTAGAGTAGGTAACTATGGCGATAGCCTTGAGCAGCTGCGTTCTGTGTTAGATACCTCCTGCTCTACAATTACCGTTACTTTGGGTGTGCTTGCTGATTTGAAGAGTGAGTTGAGTCAAGAGCCAGTAGGAAACATCGAATATATCAATATTGCTAGCCTTCTGCATTCTATCCATGCTCAGTTTTTAAACAGTGCGATCGCGCAGAATATAAATTTTTCAATTCTAGTTGAACCATTAGCTGCTGATGCGTGCTTGTACGCGAATTACAACCACCTTTGGCGGATGGTTTGTAACTTGATTTTTAATGCTTTCAGGTATAGTCCTGGTGGCTCTGTTGCCATTAAGCTTGATACTCAGGGAGGGGGTTTGCTTCGCTTGGCGGTTCAAGATACTGGCGTGGGTATTACAAGAGTGCAATTGGAGCAGTTGAATATTGATTTAGGTATAAGTCAGTCCATAGGATTTGGTAGTGCATTTTCTGAGCCAAACTATTTATTTCAGGAATGTTGTGCTAACGGGGGAGATTCTATGAATGCCCAACAAAGTTCTAAATTACAAGAAGAATTACATCCAACGGGAATTTCTGTACTTAACAGCAGACGCTGTAAGCAAGAGCGGGAGATAGGCGAATTGGGCAGTTTGGCTGGTGACGGGACATTTACTCTTGATGCTACTGGCTCTCATGTAGCTTGTGCTGGTTTGGGCTTGCGTACAGTTAAGTATGTTGCAGATTGTTACCAGGCTAGTGTTAGCGTGTTTTCTCAGGTAGGTGAAGGTTCAACATTTGTCATAATCTTTAATTTAGAAGCAAATTTTCAATGTTATTCTCAGGATAAATACTTACTTGAGAATAATACTGTCCCTTAAAATGGAAAACCCTCAAAAAAAAATACGTGGTTAGATCGGATTATCGATAGTATCGTGAATTTATCCAATCGATTTGATATCGGCTGGCTATTTTTTTGTGGCTTTAGTCTTCAATCATTAATTTTTATCTACAATATTTTTACAAATCAGCTAAGTAACACTGATTATTTGCGAGTTGCTTATTGTATTGGTATGGCTGGAATTACTTTCCCTAAAAACAACATACCGAATAGGTATATATTCATCGGCTGTGGATTTTTTGTCGGTATCTTGATAGGAATACTTTGATTAATTACCCAATCTCATTATCCTTCGATTTTGAATTAGTCGGTTGTTGAGCTTGTTGGTGACTGTAGCGGTTTTGTTCTTCATTAAATAGTAACTTAAACCGCTCAAATTCTTCTTGGCTAATATTGTTTACTACGATAATATAGCTAGGCTCATTATTCTTTTTGGAAGCTACCAGGGCTTTTCTATTTTCGGAATCTAAATTTCTGTCCAGGGAGAGTGTATTTGAATCTTCTTCGAGTTTGATGCTAGCTGTGTATTTTTCACCTTGGTAAACAACTGAGCCATTTTCTTGCTCACCTTTGTTGCTTAATACCTCTAATAACTTAGGAATTATTACCTGCTGTACATCTGAAGTTTTTGCAATTAGTACTTTTTTATTCTCGATGGATACTTCATTTTTACTATTTTTATCATCATCTTTTTTATCAGCGCTGGATGTGAGGTTTTCTACGCCAGTAATTTTACTCTGAATTTTATCTTGCTTGTTAGTTTCAAAACTTAGAAAATTGATTGATTCTACACCTTCAATGCTGACTTGGGAGAGTGCCACTTTTTCTTCGTGCATTGTACTTGCCCTTTCAAAAAGTGCTTCTTTAGCTTTCTCTTTGTCTTCTGATGTAACTACTGCAATTTTTTGCGCTTTTTTAGCAACACTTTCATCAGTTATACCTAACCTAGTCATATCTTCTTGAAGATTGGCATAACGCATTGCTTCTGTCATATTCCTCATATTATTTACCTTTCTACAAGTTCTCTTCTAATATTTTGAAGACTATGTTCAATTCGGAAGTTCATAAATCTAAAGTCATCTACAACTTCTTGATTGAGCTTATTAACTTTGGTTTTACCTTCTCTCAAGTATAGTATTACATTACTATCTTTGTCTTTAATTACATAAGTTTCCTCTTGGGCTTTTGTTGCTATTTGATAATTTTTATAATTTTCAGTTTTAACACTAATTATACCGTTTATATCTTCTTTGCCCAACACTTTAACAACACTTTGGGCAAGTTTTGCCATTTCATTAATTTGCTGTAATCCATTAACATCGCGTGACATTGCTTTGAAAGCATTTTCCAAACTGTAACTGCTGTCATTTATATACTGTGCAGTTACTTCTTGAATTCGGTTTAGATACTTCTCTGATCTCCCCAATTTTTGGGCTGCTTCATACCAATTTTGGAGATTTTGAACTGTACTTTGTTTGATGTTATCGAGAGTTTTGTCTAATGAATTTGTTTGGCTATTAGTTTGTGTTTGTGATAGAGCTTGCTGAATGTCCGTACTTATAGTTCGTGGATTTTTAGGAAAAGTGGTTGCCGAGAACCTTGTTTGTGGTTCCGGTAATGGTTCTTGACTGGGCGTAGGCTGTATGATGGATGCTGTTTGATTCTCCGTTACCCGTGAATTAGAATTTTCTAGCGCTTTGGTGTATCCTTGGGTGAGTGCGCGGATGTAGGGTGATTGTAATCCTTTTCCTTCCCAGAAATTTTTCTCTTTGTTTGACACCAGATAGCTGCATTGTTTCAGCCATTCGGCTCCTCCTCTTTCAGTTACAGCTTCTATAAGTTTTGGGTGTTGCTCAAACCTTGCTTGGAGGATTTCAGCCATTAACTGTACCCTTGGCTCTTTGAGGGGTACTGTTTCCTTGTATGCGTAAAAAGCTTGTTCGACTGACAGAAAGGGCTGTCCTGCTGGCTTGGATTTGGTGTAAGTTTCAGGACCGTATATTCCAGCGGGCATTTCTTGGTTATCACGGAAAGAGACTGGGTAATCATTGACAATAGCTCCAACCTCTTTGGATTTTACGGTTGTACTGGTAAGTACAGCACCTAGTGGATCTGGACTGCGGGAATTGAGGTTGATGCCAGGGGCAAATTGAGGCACTTGTGTGAGTAAATTTTCTGTGCTGCTGGTTTTGCCCGTATCCGTCTGTTCTGGTTTAGTATTAATTAGGGAAGTCTGGTTTAGCGAATAAATCATTGGTACTGGTTTTCCAGATATAGTAGGGTTATCTGGAATCTGGGGGTTAGCAGCCCGTGCCGCAGTGGAATTCCCGATGGTGATAATTTCTTCGACAGTTGGTTGGTTTGAAGGGTGTGAGGGAGTGTTTCTGGTAGCTTCTTTGAGGCTGGTATAGCTGCGTTCTACTTTAATTTCTCCCCCTGGTGTCCACTCGTTAATTTTGATGGTAAGGTCGCTGTTGCTTTGGACTACCGCACGAGGAGGTTGGTTTGAGGCAAGGAAGTTTTCAAATTTCTGGCGAACGCTGTTTTCTCTGCCCAGGTCATTTTTAATTGACCAGATGTTGATAGACCACCTGCCAGCCTCAGTATTGAGGGCAGCGTGTTCATTCTTGCAGTTAAAGCGGGTTACAGTACCCGACTCAAGTTTAAACTCTTGGTACGGTGCGTCCTTATTCTCCTCTTTAGTCCATGCCATTCGTTCTTTAGCAGCGCGATACCCCCAATCAGAATTTCCGATATTGATACTGCGAGCTTCCGTCGCCGCGTAGGAGTCGTCGCGGTGGTAGTTGATGCCAGCGCCAGGGTTCTCCGAGTAAGTTACCAGCACTATATCTGCATCGGGGTATACTTGTTTAACAAGTTCCATTAACTTATCGTCCTGTACTCCTGGCTTAAAATCTTTGTCTTTTAAATCCCACTTGGCACCGACCCATGCTACTTGCCGTCCGGGGGCATAATTGGATTTATCAGTTTCAAGTACTGCTATGACGTGGGTTTCGAGGTGCGATCGCAGTTGCTCTACTTTTTCGGAGCTGACTTTGCCCATAATTTCAATAGCTTTGGTTTGGTCAGCTTGGCGTGAACTCGGTAGAGATATTGCAGTGGTTGTATTGCCTGTAGTTACTTGGTATGGATGGTTTTGAGTCGGTGGGTTGCTTGCGGACAGTTGCGGTTGTTGAGTGCCACCCAGTTGCGTGGTTGCTAGTTTATGGGCAGTTGTCCGGGCAAGTTGGTAAGCAGGATTGATTTGGCTGTGCTGCCAGTTAAGTTCGTATTTATCGAATTGTTGTACGAGTGTTTTAGCTTGTTCGTGGAGTGGTTTGAGGTCTTCACGCGGACAGTCAGCTTGGAAGTTTTCAAGAAACTTGTTGTTGCTACTTTCGATGCGGATGGATTTGTAGCCGACGCTGGCTGCTTCGGTTAGTCCATTTATAAGACTTTGATATTCTGCGCGATCACTGTCTCCACTATATGCAGTTTGGACAGTAGTGGTTTCAAGTTTGGCGAGAATCTGAGTTAGCTGTACTTGTTGGTTATGTTTGGTAATTACAGCAGTTGCAATACCGGAAGAGGTGGTGCGGGGTGCAACACTACCAATTGATATAACTGCTTCGGGGAGGTTTTTGGGAGACTGTTCGGGCTTAAGTGCTAATCTTGCCTTGGTTTCGAGTTCGTTATATATTTCCTGTCCGTATTTCTCTACTTCGGCTTGTTTACGAGTAGTAACTTCATCAAGAAAAGATTGATTATTTTCTGCGTTAGCTTTATTTTCTAGGCTAATAATATCTTTAATATTTTCACTAATAGGGGATAAATATTCTTGAGTTGCAGCTTCTAAAATTGTAATTTCTTCAGCAGCATTTTCGTTGAAAGCAAACCAATTATCCTGGCTATTTCGGTCAGGAATATCACTATTAAGCTTTTTGGCTATCCACTCTATTTCTTGGTCATTTAGTGTAGATATAGCTTCGTCAAAATTTCCTAACTTTGATAGTTCAACTACTTGAGTTATATTTCCCGTAGGTGAGTTTACTTGAACAAAAGTTTTAATAATTGGTGATATTTGCTTAGAAAGTATGCTTAACTTTGTGTTGACTGTATTTTTCTCTTGAATTGGCTTTGCTGGTGTCATTGGTACAGATATTTCTTCTCTACCAAGTTCTTTGGGACGGTTGGGGAGTGATTGAAGTGCCTGTTTATATTGGCTCGGCTGTAGTGTAGAGTTAATTTTTAGTAGACTACCTTGTTCTTTTACTCTTTGATTAAGCTTATTACTCAATTGTTCATATTGGTCAAATCCATCTACTTCACCAATATTGATAGCTTCTCCCAAGAGATTATTTAAAACTTTTTGTAATTCTCCAATGATTGTATTCTTTTCGATTATAAATATAGCTATGTTACTATCTTTATCAATAATGTAATTATTGTTTGTGCCTTGAAATTCCAACCAGTCATTGACAGCAATGGCATCTTGGGCTGGTACTACCAATCCAATACTTTCTTTAATTGCTTGTGAGTTATCTTCTAGAGTATATTGTTGGTTGGGGTTGTTGAAATATACAGTTTGTTCTGGAATAATTGGAGCAGGTAGTGGTGGAGCATCATTACTTTTGATACCACTAAATCTTTCTATAAACTGTTCTTTTGTTTTGGGGTTAATTGTACTTTCATCGAGCATGAATACCGTCATGCCCTTTTTAGCTTCCAGTCGGCTTTGCGACTTGGGAACTTGGTCATATGTTATTCCTATTTGATCTAAATACTTTTTAGTAATTTCAACTTTTTTACTATCGACGGTCAGCCCAACTAATCCTACTAATTTATCCTCTTGGCTTTGGAATATTATAGTAGGGCGTTCGGTAATTTTGTCGAATAGTTGATTATTTTTTTGTTCTACCAGGCTGACTTCTTTTTGTTGGTCTACTAGTTGATGACGCTTAATCCAGGTTTCAGGGTACTGTACTGATTCAGGGTCAATACTTAGTTTGCAGGTAGTTTCATTGCTGGTAATAATAACAGGTATAGTTGTTTGTACTTTATTCTCGTTAATTATACCTGCATTTACTAATTGTTGTACTGTACTTTTATTTTGACCATACCTACTTCTATTTCCAAATGCTTTTTCCGTATATTGACCGATAATACCAAGAGATAAATTACCAATTTTGGCTGTATATATATCCTGTTTATCGTAAGCTTTAATTGTTACTGATATCTCTTGTTCTTTAAATTCTCTATTTTTCAACTTGTCGTTAATATCTATTCTGACAAGATTCCCATTGGATGTTTTACCAATTGCAAAGGCATTTTCACCTATAACTATGCTCGTGATTTCTAATTGTAACTTTTGACCACTTTGACCCGGTTTTTCTGCTAGCCAGCCCTGTTCTATTCCCACTTTTACCGATTCTTTGGAAAGAGTACCTAATTTTTCTTCCTTATTACCGCTTTTAAAGGTGATAACATAATCTTCCCGTTCCAGCTTATCTTTGATGATGGTTAAATTTACTTGCTCTCCAGAAAAAGTTTGGTCTTGACATTGAAATTTTTGTAATTCTTTAACTTGGAAATTTAATTCGGGTAGTCCAGGTATTTTTGTCGTAATTGTGGCTGTATACACTTCCCCTCTTTCAATATTACCAGTTGCGGTTGTACCGATGGGGAGCTTACCATCAGTAGCATTGATGTTAGCAAAGGTTTCATACTCTCCTATTTCAGGACTTTTTACTTCGATTACATCTTTGATTACAGTATTACCTTTGCTGTCTTTATATTCGCTGATGTTAAATCTAATTTCTTGAGGAGATACTTGATTTTCTAACTTGATTATTTGACTTTGACGGTCGTGTCCTGTAAGCGTAAAATCAGTAAATTGAAGTGTCTCTACCTGCTTGAGAATTTCTTGAGGGAAGCTAGCATAAACAAAATTTGATACTTTCTTTTGTCTTTCAACTTCTTGTTCAACCTGATTTTGGTTTTTGGAGTTAGAACCTTCACGGGTGGTTGATACTGCCCAAGTAGCAGCAGCCATTGCTAGCTTTTGGTCTTCAGGAATTGAATTATAGAAATTTTCGGCAATTTGGTAAGCATGAAGGTACATCAGCTTAATTTGCCCTTCACTTAATTCAGGCTGGAAGAATATTTTGGTTGATGTAATTTCTTGATTGGGAACAATTCCTAACTCTTGAAGAGAGTTCTCTTGTTCTTTAGATACAGTTCCTAATGTTCTAAATTTAGGTTTGCCATTTTCAGTCTCATCATTAATTTGGGCTACAACTCTATACTTATGAGGCTTATCCTTTGAGCGTTTTTCGGGTGCTATTTCTGAGACTTTTAGAGTAATTTTTTGTGCGTTCCAAACAAGTGGGTGGTCAGATTTAAGAAGGTTTGTAACATTGAGTTTTTTTCCACCCCCTATATCTACACTTGCCGATGGTCCTTTTTCTACCTTTTTTCGCTGTGTATAACGGGTGGCATTGTTAAACTCTTTATCAAATTCTTTCTTGACAAGGGTAGCCTGCAAGCGTTGGTCGTGGGTAAATTCTACTTCTTTGAACAGGTTTGAAAATTGGGCTAGTTCGCGTGACTCCAAGCGAGCTTTTTCAAAGTATTGGTTAGTTTTGCTAATGAGAATCTCAACAGGTGAGTATCCCGTTGGTTGAATTGTATTTTCAATATAAACATCTTTTTTCTTGTCCTTAATATAGTTGACTTCCCGATGAAGAATCCGACTGTTGTTGCGGATAATTTCCATATCGGGTTTTTTAGCGCTTTTGAAGAGGTCAACCGCAATTTGGTTTTGAAATGCTGCTTCGGCAATCATTTCCCGATACATTTGGGTGTTAATATTCATCGCTTTGAGCGCATTTGCCTGATTTAGGGGTTCCTGTCCTGCGGCTTGTACAAATTCTTCCATGTAGCTGCGATACTTCTCTGGAACCTCTTTACCTTCAATACCCTTGGATTTTGCCCATGCCTCTGTTTTAAATAAATCTTCGTAGTGTTTGGCTACTTGAATAACATACTCTACTTGGTCTTTTTCGCTACCAAAGATTTTGAGAATCGTCACTTCTGATTCTAATGCCTCAATTGAGGTAAGATGGTTATTGATTGTACCAACGCTAATACCATCGCTCATGTGAATGGCGATTTCCTCAAACTCAGGCTGACTGCCATCTTCCTGATAGTAAGACTGTTTTTTGAGTTTAACAGTTGGGTCGTAAGCATTTTCGGGTAAGTTCCGCCAAATCGCCTCAGCTGTTAAGTTGGGATACTTGCTAGCGTGGTCAAATCCAATACAGTCGCCGTCGTAGTCGCGTGCCTGACGCTCTTGTTCGGACTCTTGGGGGAGAATTTCTAGCTTATACCCACCAGATTGAAGTTCTGAAATATACTGATTAAATTTTTTAGTAAACTCAATTTTGTCTTTAGTTTCCAGCTTGTCGATATTTTGGTCTAAGTAATTTTCAATACCTTCTAATGGTCGGTTTTTCCCTTGGGCTTCGGGTAAGATAGATTTAATTTGCTCGTTTAGGCGGTTATAGATGCGATCGCTTGTTTCGTCCGAGACAGCGATAACACCTGCCAGGGGTTTGCTATCGGGTCCGAGTACGTCATCAACTATTTTGTTAGTTGAGACGCATAAACCGTTGGAGTTGAGGAAGGGGGAGCGGAAATTGAGAACTTCTTCTCCGTCTTGGTAATGGGGAATGCAGACTTCACCATTTTGGAGGTCTTTAGAGGGAATGACCATTGCCCGCTCAAAGGTGAGGGTTTTCCCAACTGAGATATCTTGCCACTCCCCTTGGACAAATCGGGCGAGTTCTCTTTGAATTTTCTCAGTTTCTAGGAGTTGTCCCGACCCTTCGAGGTCAGTTTTAATGAGTTTGTAAATACTTGTATCGGTAGCAACTCGTTTTCGTAAGGTTTCTAACTCTTCTGTTACTTCTGCGACGGTTGCTTCTTCCTCCAGTTCGGCAGCTTGCTGTTCGAGGAAGGCTTTGCGTTTTTCGTATTTCTCGCAATATAGTTGAGCTATTTTGCGAGGGTCATCTAATGCTTCTTTGAGTTTTGCTGCGTCAAGTTCAACTTGTTCTCCAAAATCCTTCAGCCCACTGGGAAAGGATGCAATCATTTGCGAGATAGCAGTTTTCCCTAACTCAGATTGTGATTTTTCCCCTAACCACATATTTTGACGGTACAGCCCAGGTTTAATTTGTGGTTTGGTTGGTCCACTGGGGTTGTCCTTATCTGTTCCTTTAAAAGCAGACAGGGGTATGACTAAATCAATCTTTGGTTGATTTGGTTCTTGATAATTCAGGATTTGGTCGAGGTTAGCTGGGCGTAAAGTACCTTTCCCAAACCTGAACTTATCATCATTCCCATCTTTATCTGTCCAGCCGAAGCGGTGCTGGATAACTCGATATTGGTCGCCTTCTTGGTGTCTGGTTAATTGGTGGTATAATTCTGTAGATATTTGTCCGTAGCAGTCGCCAACGAGGCGGTAAGCTTGATCGTTGTTGATGATGCCCCCATTTTCTCCTGTGGTATCATCTACGATGAGGATATTTAATTCTGCGCTGATAGCATTTTTGCACGAACCGAGGAATATTGATCCGTAGGCACCCCTATCTTTGTTGTCAGGGCACAACTTGCTTATGGTTTCTAGAGATTCTTCTGATCCATATAGCAGTCGGCTTTTTGAAGATAGTAATAGCTTGTGTCCTTCGGGGTGATTTTTTAGTTGGGTATCGGTAGCTTTCTCGTCCATATGTCCAAACGAGAAATTCACTCTTGGGAGAAAGTGTTCTAGCAGGCTGTTTTTCAGTTCCTCTTTAAGCAAGGAATCTGGATTGTCAGGATTGTTATCTGTATGAATCCACTGATTTAAGCGAGTGTCAAAATGCCTTGCCTCAATGACCATTTGTCTGCTGGAGCTAGCTTTCCCACTAGATTTTATTTTTTATAAGCTGAATTTACATCCAACTAGGATTTGATAACTATTATAAATGTTTTATTTAGCATGATATAGTTTTATATTCCTATTATTTAAAATTTATGTTTACTCAATTGAATATAGAAAAAATATTTCATTTTTATAACTAGCTTTGATGCTGGATTATGGCGATATATTAAAATGGTTAATTCCAGATAAATGGTATAATTATACTGAACTAGTAAAGCTGAATATCAACCAAAATATTGTAGTAAAGGGTAGTTAGGAAAATTCTACATCTTTCTTTTTGTTAGATCTTGGCTGTTTTTGAGCGATTTTTTGCCAATATTGTTTGTCTTCATCCGTGGGGTTAGTAGTTAATATTGTATTTTTCCCTAAATCGTATAATGCCACTTCTCTATTATCTTTTATTGAGAAAATGCTTAATTTTTCATCTTTTATAGTAATTCTGTAATCTCTCCCTTCCACCTGTTCGCCTGCTTCAGGCATTAGCTTAATTCTCCCTGTCTGATTTGCCTTTTGCCAAATTTTACCAACAGCGGGTAAGATACCTTCCGCCCAGGATTTGTCTTCTTCGGTGGGTTCTAGCTGTATTTTATCAGGGCTTATTGTGGAAGCTGCTTTAATAGTCTTTTCTATAGGTAAGGGTAACTTTTCTTCATTTTCATAGGATGAGGTTGTAAACCTATTTTCTGGCTGAGAGTTATTGCTTTTACTTGGTAGTGACGTATGAGTGGTTTTTTTATTTTCGCTGTCGTCCAGCAGTTTTAACTCTGCTACTAGTATTGGCATTTGTTCGAGTTGTTTATATAATGCCGTTTCGTTTTGAAAGCTAGTGTCCTTATTATCTGAGTCAGTACTTGTAGAGGTGGGTGATTGAATAGCATTTGTATCAGCTACCGTTTGTTGCTGTTTGGCTTTATCCTTTCTGGTTGCGACTAAGTTTGCTATTACTGGAGTTGGAGTATTACCTAATTGGTGCTGTTCATCTGTTGCGATCGCAACAATAGATGTAGTTATAATTCCATCGCTACTGTTATCTCCATCATTACCATTAAGTGGTTTAAAAGTTTCCTCCTGTTGTGCCTTTTTCCTTTTTTTCTTCTTTTTGGGTATAACGGCGACGTAAAGCAGCGATTGGGAACGAATGGCTGATAACTTGGTGTAATCGCGTTCTCGCTTGTAAGATAGTCCAAACTCTGACTTTAGTTTTGGTAAGCTGTAATTCTTGCTTACCTGATAGCCAGCGATGAGTACGTTCTCTTGGACATAGGTAAATCCCAACAGTTCCTTGCCTTGGAACTTAGGTAGCACCCGAATATTATTTTCCTCCAAGCGCTGGACGTACTCAGATGCGGTGGGTTGTCCTTGAATCGCTTGTGCTATTGCTCCCCTAATAATCTCTTTGGCTCCAGGGGTAGAATGTTTGCTGTTAACCTCCCTTATGCTTTTGGAGCGGTTGGGACTAGTGCTGGTGGTGACACTATACTCTGATTGTAACTTTCGTGCGATCGCATCATTACTGGTAGGTGTAATTTCTAATCCCAACTCAGCACTCAGCCGACGGGTGATTTCTTGAGCTTTGAAATAATCGTAGGAATCGCTAACAGTGGTGCCATCCAACTTAATACGACTGGTAATTATATGCAGGTGTTCGTGGTTTCTGTCTTGGTGTCGGACTGCAACAAATTGACTGGCGACGCTACTTTCTCCTTTGTTTGGCAAATACCCCATTTCTTTTAGGTACTCCTCTGCCACATAGCTGTACTGGCTATTATCTAGATGCTCGTGATAGTTTTCCCTATGGGCAATTGAGATAATCAGGTGGGCGCATTGCCTTGACGTTCCTTTGTTGGCATATTTGGTATCAAGAAACTGTTGGTTAAAGTCAGCTACAGTCTTTCCTGCCATGTTGGTACTTACAAGCACAGCGTCTTCTTTTTTCAACACGTAGTTTAACGTGTCCAGAAAGTCAGCCTTTTTGTAAATGACAGATATCATTTGTGAATCGAAAATTAAAAGTTATTCAATATGTTTTTGATAAAACAAACTTAACTGAACCAAAGCTTGTTTATCGGCTTGTTCCTTTTGTACTCGCAAAGATTGTATCTTTGCCAAGTTTTACCTATTTCCGCAAGAAGGCTCTCACTGAGCCAAGGGTGTAACCTGTGGGAGAGTGGGAATTGAGAGAGTTGAGCATTTGCATAGCCTCCCCGTTGACGCAGCCTCTCTAATAGGAGAAGGGGAATCACTTGCTGAAGATTGGGGAACCGACTACCACGAACAGTTAATACTGGAGTTTAGACTACCGCATGAAAAAATGACTCAGGGACAGAATAGGTTCGTCTTCTTATGGGCTATAACTTTTATAGTTTGATTGGTAATAACGTGATATGGATTCTCCCTTGGTTCCAAACTGTAATTTTGAATCGTTCTTGCACGAATTGATGGAAGTGCCGTGTCAGTCTATTCTTAGCAGTATTGACTTTGGTAGGTTTATTTCAAATCAAACCGTTGTGTTTCGCAACCAGTACGGTCGTGGTTACTTTGCTGCTTCAATTGGGGATTATCATCAAGCAACTGGTAAATTTGAGTGTGATACGAACCCTAAATTTTTTTATTTTACTCGTGAGACTGGCGCGAAGGGGATGATGGAATCTTCCTTGTGGGAAGAAATTTGGAAGGTGGTTGGAGATTGTGTAGAGTCTGGGACTTACTACCAGCAGCCAATTGTTTTTCTGTTGTGGGGTCAACGTAATAGGGGTGCAGTCAAGCCTTACCACATTGCTATCCGCGCTCATATTTTAGATTTGAGCGGTCGGATTTGACCGTTGTTGATTGTAGAATTGACTCCTACTAATCGTGCTACGGTAAAAGAGTTACGGTGAAATCGCTGTTCTTGTAGTTAGCCTGCGCTGCGCTCTGTTTACCGAGTGAGAAGATCCACCCAAAGATTTAACACAATAAGCTAATCAACTCATCTTTGAGAACAAACTCCGTTGTCGTCTTTATCACTTTCTAGTTTTATTTTGAATGCAGCGGCGATGGCTTTGTCTACGAGTGCGATCGCATTTTCTACAGCATTTATAATCTGTTGGTCGTTTGTCTTTTTAGATAAGTGTCTAAGCTGCATGAGTTGGCTTTTAGCAGCCCCACCATATTCTCGTACTTTGATTAAATCTGCGGGTGGTTTTTCTCTGATAACCCGTTTCAACCCACAATTTCTCAGATACTCAGAGGCAGTTTGATTAGTGGCAGCAGCTTTATCCTCAATGATAACTTTCTCGTCATCGAAGAGATATACTTTTAGGGATTTCTTTCTGGTAGTGTTTGAATTGCTTGTCATATATATAAATTTATATATACTTTGAATCTCTGTTTGCAATTTATAATTATTTTGATTTTGGTTATGTAAAATTGGCTTAATCAAAGTCGTTACGAATAAATATAGTCTTTTAACGAATCTTCCTTATTCTCAATAACTGCCTTTATTACAATTAAGTTTCATTTTAATTAATAAGTTCATTTAACTAATTGAAATAGTCTGTTGATTTATAGTTGACCCTAATTAACATAGGTTGTCCAAGCACGAGAATATGGCACAACAGGGATATTTCCCCAGTACGCCAGTGTCACCACACGACTGTTATAACTGACATAGTATGTTTATGACAATGCGTGAGATACTGCAATGCCTATAATGCTTGTGTAGTGAGATATTGATCTGATTGCAAAGGCAGGCGATCGCGGGTTATTTATCTAGTTAAATATAAGTGTAAATATTATTTAAAATACCAAATAAATTTTACAAATAGAGAATAATGAATAATACAACATAAAACATGTTGTATTACATAAAAAGACAGGGAAGATTGGGAATTTGTAATAATTGAGGTGTTACTGACCCTAGTAAACATACCTTGTCTAAGTGCGGGGATATGACTTTTTAGGGCGATCCTGTGGTAGCTAGGGGATACTACTGCAATGTTGGGATATAGCTAGTGTAGGTGTAACCATACCATGAGTTTAACAATACCTTTGTACTAGGGATACTCCTACTATGCTGGGGTATTGTGAGGGAAACAGGAGCATAGTTGGAGATGACATTTTCTCAGTATGAGGTTATGGTATAAGCAAGTACAGAGCAGCACTTATATTCTACGATTTGTCTATCATCTATTAATACAATTCTCGTGCTGTAATACTTCAATTGTGAAGCGCGTGGTTAGTAGGGTTTAAAGGGAGGGAGATGAGTACAGAATTTGTTATACCGCAGATAAAGAGGAGTGGGAATACGGAGACGGGGAAGATGTTCAAGTACTTGATATCTAACCCGATGGAGATGGGGTTGGTAGAGACAGTAGTATATACTCTCAAAGCGTTTTGGTTGCCCCTGTCGATGCATTCAGTTGGGATTAGGGGAGAAAAACTGAGGAAGGTTGCCTTATGGGCGATTGGAGTATTGGAGAGCCAGATAAATACGATTAAGAGGATATGTGGGGTAGAAGAGATATCGCAGTTGGTGCTAATTACCCCAATAGTTAGTCAACAAACAGCAGCAGTGGTATCCCCTGCTGTGGCGTATCAAGAACCAAATAGTAATGCTTCTTCTTCTGTTGCTACATTTGCCCAACAAGAAGAATTATGCCAACACAAGGCATCTGGGGTAGGGGATAATTATGATGACTTTTTTGATGATGATTCGGATGTGATACCTGCGGGGGCGATTGAGGGGGATGCAGGATTTAGAGTGTAAAAAAGAAAAATTTCTCGTTTTGGCGAGGAATTTTTCTTTGTTTCGTTTAATTCACAAATACTTCGTGAATATGGAGGGTTTTACCGATAACGGTGAGGATATTGAGTATATAGTTGGCATCGTTACCACAGAAAGTGACTTGACCAACTGTGGTTGTAGATGTGGAAAATTCTGATTTGTTAGTGCGAATAAGACGATAATACTCTCGAAGTTTGGGAAGGTCATCCTTGCTAAAAGGGATATAATCGGGATCAATTTCTTTACCACATAATCGGGCAATATCGTAGGCGATGTTACTGGGCATGGACTCAACAATTGCTATGGCATCTCTAGTTTGAGGATTGTCGATTTTGTAGAAAGTTTTAGACATGGGTTTTTCTCCTGCCAATCGTTTCAGCAGAATTCCGCGTCAAGCGGCTGTAAAAAAAAGACGGCGAGGTCAGAAAAAATAAAAATTCCTCGGTTCATGAGAGATTGAGGTTTTGAATTGGTTGATTAAAGTATTTTCAATTCAGATGATTCTCATATTAATGGCTGTAGAAATAAAAACTATCCCACAGTTGATTTTACTGCGGGTATTGCTATTAAATCTAAGCCACATAATTAATTGCCATGTGTTTGTTTAAGGGGAAAGGAGCATAGCTAGAGTGGTGGTTTATGTTATTGCAATATCTTAATAAAAACTAGGGTTTTTGAAATTTTTATGAACTAACCCCCTCTCATTTACGTGTGGGTTAGATTGGTTGTTACAAAATCATTCGTTAATAAAAAATTTCATATATGGCTAAAACTAGCGATAAAGCTCAACCTAAGAAAATTGTTTTAACTTTAGACATGGGTGGAAGCAAGACTAAGGCGATTGTACAGGAATATCCGGAAGGGAAGCCGCAAGTTTTGTTGATGGACTCTGAAGTTGCTGATGTGGCGAAGGCTTCGGTTGAGAATATACAACCAGAAGGGCTGCCTGAATCTCGTGCTTGGGTAGGTGTACGCGGTGAATACTATGTACTGGGCGCACTTGCTCGTTACCAGTTTCGAGGAATATCGCAATTGAAAGAACTTAAGTACGAGCTGGCAGTACCCAAGGTATGTGGGGCAATTTGGTTGGCGAAAGAGAAATTGGGACTGGGGAATAATGTTTCTGTTTATTTGAATATTTTGCTGCCACCAGGGGAGACTCAAGACAAGGTTCAGTTGGAAACTCGATTGAAGGAGGTTTTTACAGGATTTGAAACTCCAGCGGGTAAGATGCGGGTGAAGATGGCTTACTACAACGTGGCATCTGAAGGAAGCGGTATATTCTTTTATCGCAGACGTACCTTGGGGGGTACTATACCTACTTCGATGTTTGTGATGGTGGGTTATCGCAACGCTAGCGTGTTTCTCGTTCGAGATGGTTTTCCCAATCGGGGGATTACTAGCAATTTGGGGATGTCTTGGCTTGTCAGCAATTTTGTTTCTAAAGTATCGGGACTTAGCCCCGATAATACTGATATTGTTGGCGCGATCGTTGAAGCCGGTGTAAATTGTGATGCTCAGGTGTTGCAAAAGCTTTCTCGCAAGCGTAATAGTAGCGAGATAAAGGCTGATGGAGAGTCTATGTCTAAGGCTTTATTGCTTGCCAGGGATGAGTATTGGCGGGCAGCAGCACGGTGGTTGCGCTCTGTGATCGAAGATGATGTACGGGAATTGGTATTTTGTGGTGGTACAGCCGATTATATTCGTTCCGAGGTTGATACTTACTTCCAGAAACAGGATATTCCAGTATCTTGGCACGCCAATATTCCGATTCCAGATATAGCTAGTAGTCTGGGCAACCGTATGGCAGATGTAGTTGCGTTACACGAGCATATGGTGTTGGAATTTGATAGAGCAACTGGTCATGAGCGATCGCAACCTTTGTTTGGTACTTCTACAGGTAAACCAACTGGCACTACTGATATTAAGGTGAATGCTAGTACTCCTGTCAAGAGGGTTCCTAATTATACGCCTCGTGAAGTACCTAAAGAATTTTTAACTATGAGTGATCAGGCTTAGACTGTGCCTTTATTTAGTGAGTGAATAAAGTAGATGTGGACGTAGAGTAATAGAAAGAACAGTTGTATTAATGCAACTGTCCTTTCTAGTTAATTTATGCCCAAAGTAGTAAGGGACGCGGTTGGACAATCTTGTGACCGAAAAAAAGAATAGCTGTGGATTTGTCCACAACCGTTTTTTGTCTAACTATATGTTTTGGATTTCACAGCAATTTTTCTTGCTGTCCCATGTGCCACCTAATTCTTTGCAGTCTTTCTCGCCACCTGCCAATCGCTGGCAAATGCTACCATCATCGCGGACTACTCCGCATTGCGCTTCTTGAGGAAGGCTGAATGAACCGATGAAGACGATAGCGATGATTGTAGCTGCGCGGAAGATTTTGTTAATAGACATGATATTGACCTTTACGAGTTGTTTCACCTCTTCTCGGCGAATGCCGCTGTAAAGACTTGTTGGTTGTAGGAAGGATTCTTTTGTAACGTTTTGTAGATGTAGAGAAGTGGATGTGGAGTGTGAGAAAAGCGTTTTTCAGTTTGGACGATCGCCATGAAAAGGTGGGCTTTCGACCATCGCAAAAAATAAAGGACAGTCTACTAGTAGTCCACCAAGCCAACTTTGCTAGGTCAAACATTTGGATATAAGCGCTCCATCTTATTACGTGCATCCGTAGTTTTAAAGCGCCAATTTACACTTGCTCGTGCATGATTGCGTTGTTGCTCCAAGGCCGCAATTTCTGACTTTAATAATTGGCGAGAGTCCCTTCGGGACACGCTGCGCGAACGCCAATCCGTCTCTCTAAACATTGACGAGATAAAACGCACAATTCAATCTCCACCTGATGAGCGCCAACTTGCATGTTTTGGGGTGTAGTGAAACTCCAGTTTTTGAACAATCCTACGCGCTTCTTGTGGCTCAAAAACTTCATACAACGCGGCTGGATTGTGGATATGCGCGGTTATCGACTACCAGACGAATAATCTCAGCTTCCCGGCAATAAATATCTACTAAATCCTTCATCTGTTTAGCAAAATCAAACGAGCGTGCGTTGTTTTGTTACTTCAATGTGTCGCCATCCCGCTAATGGTTGAAAATATGCACTCTAATTAACACTACCGTTCCGCTTATACTCGTAGTCACAACGCTCAGGCTGATCGGGTTCAGGAGGTAATGGTTGTCTAACTTCCTCTACAAGTTGGTACGGAGTTTCATCAAAACAGATTACTGGGCGCTTGGGATCGTAGGGCTCGTTGTATAAATCCAATACATCTTCCATCCGGAAAACATACTCGGCATCAACTTTGGGTATGCACCACTGTTGCTTCAACCACGGTAGCAGTTCGTTTTTTTTAGAGTTTGACGCACTGTTTCGCTACTAAATAGAATCGACAACACCAAGGGTTATGAGTTGGTCTGCTAAAAGCTGCATTGTCCATCGAGTTCGTTATAAAGGGTGCTCCCGAACAAGCAGTTGCAACCAGAAACGCTTCTTGCTTATTATCAAGTTTGCGAGGCTTTGGTGGATGAGGGCGGTCTTGAAGTGCATACTCCAGTCCCCCAAGCACAAATTTTTCACATTCTTTCGCTCAACAGTCGAAACATTAATTCGTAGGCTA
The DNA here is from genome assembly GCA_964245695.1 of uncultured bacterium. Lineage (GTDB taxonomy): Bacteria > Cyanobacteriota > Cyanobacteriia > Cyanobacteriales > Nostocaceae > Hassallia. Next base: position 19,037 of record CAXTNZ010000120.1, read on the forward strand.
GTAGGCCTTAATCATCAATAACCGGATATAAGCGTTTGAGTTGGATTCTGGCGTCAGCGGTGGTGAACTGCCAGTTAACGTTGGTTTGGTCTGCGTTTGGCTGTGTATTCCAGGCGTTAATTTCGGACTGGAGAGTTGGGAGATCACAAATGCGGCGAGCGAGACATTGGCGCGTGAGGGCGGCGAGTTCAATTTCCGCAGCGATTGAGCCACGAGCCATGTTTTGGTGTGTGATGGATTTCGAGGCGACCAAGGAGGCGTCGTGCTTGTGGGTGTTGAGGTTATCGCACACCAGAATGACCTTTTTCGCGTCGGGGTATTGTTCGTCCAGCAGATGCTTTATAGGAGTGCGCCCAGTCGGTCATGGTGCGATGTTCGTGCGCTCAAACGCTGCGAATTCCTGCTTTTGGCTCGTTGAACATGAAGATACTGGCGGTTCCGTTTCGTTCGTATTCATGGTCAAATCTTTGGGGTTGGCCTGGTTCCATAGGCAAAGGTTTACGGGTTTCCTGGGTGAATTGTACCGGCTGCTCGTCCATACAAACAACAGGAATTTCAGTATTATACGGACGATGATAGACTTCCAATACATCTTCCATCGCCGCGACGAACTCGGCATCTTGCTCCGGGGGAATCACCCAGCATTCGCGATCTTGGGGTTTGAGTTCGTTTTTTTTAGAACCTCATGTACGGTATTCGCCGTGCAATGCGGCACAATATTCAGTTCTACCACCCGATCAGACAGCAATTGCAATGTCCAGCGGGTACGTCCAGGCGGCGCGGCGCTGCACGCTCCTGGCAATCAGCCTTGCTTCGGCTTCACCATCAAACAGACGAGGTATGGACGGATGCTCCCGTTTCATGCGCTCCAGGGCTGCCGCCAAACCACGCGTAACCAGCCGATGGAAGTGCCTCACAGACGGTATCTTTGTTGCAATGAAGCAGCCTGGCTATCGCCTGTACTGTCAGACGTTCTCCATTTTCATCACTGTGCAAAAGTATCTGTGCGTTCCGGATCTTATGGGCATCGCCTTTGCCCTTTTTCACAATCGCTTCGAGTTCTTGCCGTTCTTCGTTGCTCAGACGTACTATATAACGATGCCGTTCCATTGCCCCCCCCTGTCCGGTGTTGTTGTGGGCAATCGCCTACAATATTATACGGCTATTGGCAATTATGGTCTACTAGAAGCGATCGCTTTATCTAAATAACCCTCACTCGCCATTAGAAGAATGTTCGCGCGGGTGATGCTTCGTGCTTTATGCTTGCCTATTTTAGTTAGCGATCGCAGTTGGGAAATCTCAGCCTCATTTAAGTCTACGATGTATTTTTTCACGATTATGCCACCCTTCAAACCGTGAAAGTAGCTTACCAATAAACGGTATCATCCTGCAAAGTTGGCTTGGTAGACTACTAGTAGTGTGCGACAGAAATACTTCATCAGTTTATGCCACCAATGGACGCCCTT
>CAXTNZ010000121.1:0-20321 GCA_964245695.1 uncultured bacterium
TTCTTAACTTAGCTTCCCTGAGTCATTTTGTGCTTTTTAGTCTAAAGTCCAGTAATGCGACGAGGTTTATTGACTTTTTAAGCGCATTTCCTCAAACATATGGCTCAAAACTGTCATTCCTTCTGCCACAGTGATTAACTGTTCCTCTGGAAGGCTAGCCAATAAATCAGCAACTTTAGCACGAGTCATTGCTCGTGTTTGTTGCAAATGATAGTTACCGTCATCAGTCAGCGTTAAAATCACATGACGACGCTCTTGCGGATTTTCCGTCCTGCTGACTAAATTGCGTTGTACCAGACGCTCAGTCAGAGCAGAAGCAGTCGGGCGAGTCACCCCCAAATGTTCTGCCACTTGGGAAAGTGAAGCACCCGGATGGCGATCTAGAAATGCCAGTGCCCGAAATTGTGGCACAGAAAGCTCTACCAGTAGTACTGAGGCATTACGTCGCATTTCTGCCCGAAAAAACTGCATGATAATCGGAATAGTCTCCATCAGGAAAGCTGCACACTGCTCGGAGGTTATTCCAACAAAGGGTTTTTCCGGGTTCATTTAAGTTATTAGTCTCCTATTGAAATCGCAAAAATGGCCGTTCTGACCTGACACCATTGTCGTCTATCTTGAAAGACCTGAGTATGTAGAGGAGCAAGGCTGTACACATGTACTGATACCATTTTTTGGTGGCTACTACAAAAAAATAGATGCTGGAAATTTAACACGGGAATAATTTCACAATTCAAAATCTTATTAGAGTATGAGTTATTATCCCCACCCTACGAGAGATGGGGATTAGTGCCAGGGGGAAGTAAAATATGTGTCATGCTAACTGTTAGGAAAACTAACTAATTTACTAGGCGATAAAAAGATGCCAGCTGAGTTATCGCTGGTAGTGCTTTGGGCTATTAATGTTTTTATCTATTCCCCGGTAGTGAGTATGAGGAATTTGATCTGCAAGTTAGAAAATAAGCCAGGGTTTAGTGTTCAACAAAACTTATGGCAATGTCTGCCAAAGCACCAACGGGCAAAAACAGCATTAATGTTATTAAGCCTAACCTGTTTCTATGGCTGTGCTGCTTCTGAAGCGCAATCCAAAAAATCAGAAGCTGGACAGCGCCCAGTACCTGTTGTAGTGACGACGGTGACGCGCAAAACTGTACCAATTGAGCTAAGAGGCACAGGAACGGCAGAAGCATACTCGACTGTAACAGTCACCTCACAGATTGGTGGGCAACTCAAAGGGGTATATTTCCAGCAAGGTCAAAACGTTAAAAAAGGTCAACTGCTATTTAAGATAGATTCCCGTCCTCAGCAAGCAGCCCTGATGCAAGCGCAAGCAAACCAAGAGAAATCGATTGCTGTTGTGAAACAGACAGTTGCTAACCAAGCAAAAGCTTTATCTCAAGTTAGTCAGGCAAAAGCAAATCTCACGAAAGACGAAGCACAAGCGAGAAATGCTCAAGCTCAAGCGCAGCGTTATGGCAGTTTATTCAGCCAAGGTGCAATTAGTAGAGAGCAAGTAGATCAGTTTCGCACATCTGCTGATGCCCAAAAGGCAACGCTGAACGCAGACAAAGATGTCATAGCTAACGCAGTAGCAACAGTGGAAGCTGCTAAGGCAGATATAAATAATGCCAAAGCGGCTGTGAATGCGGCTAAAGCAGAAGTTGACAACGTTAAAATCCAGCTTTCTTACAGTTCCATTTACGCACCAATTGATGGACGTACAGGTAGTCTCAAGGTGAATCAGGGCAACTTGGTTAAACAAAATGACAGCAACCCTTTAGTAACAATCAGCCAGATTCGCCCGATTTACGTTAATTTTTCAATTCCTCAGCGATTACTACCAGACGTGAATAAGTATAGGGCACGTGGAAAGTTGGAAGTGGATGCAATCATTGGCAACGATAACCAACATCCGGTGCGGGGCGAACTCACGTTTGTAGATAGTGGTGTAGATACAACAACAGGCACAATTCAACTTAAAGGTAGCTTTGCCAACACAGAAGAACGCCTGTCGCCAGGACAGTTCGTCAACGTGGTTATGAAACTGGCACAGGAACCGAATGTAACTGTCGTGCCGACTCCCGCAGTGCAGACAGGACAGCAAGGACAATTTGTATACGTGCTGAATGCCGACCAGACAGTACAGGTGCGTCCGGTAGTCGTTGGTAATGCAATTGGCAACGAAACCGTTATCCAAAAAGGACTGAACCCAGGCGAAAAAGTCGTAACTGATGGACAGTTCAACCTCAGACCCAAAGCGAAAGTGCAAGTGAAACGTAGTCAATAGTCATTTGTCAATAGTATTCCCCGATTCCCCATAGCCTATGAACATCCCTGCGCAATTCATCCGCCGACCGATTATGACCACACTGGTGATGCTGGGCATCTTGGTGTTTGGGCTTTGGAGTTATCAAATTCTGCCAGTAAGTGACTTGCCAAGTGTTGACTTTCCCACAATTCAGGTATCGGCTAACCTGCCAGGGGCTAGTCCAGAGACAATGGCATCCTCTGTGGCGACACCATTGGAGCAGCAATTCTCCAGTATTGCCGGACTTGATTCGATGACCTCTTCGAGTTCTCTGGGTTCGACGCAGATTACATTGCAATTTAATCTTAATCGGCAAATAGATGGGGCGGCGCAGGACGTACAAGCTGCTATTTCCAAAGCAGCAAAACAGTTGCCGACTAATATGCCTAATCCCCCATCATACCGCAAGGTGAACCCAGCGGATGCGCCGATTCTTTACGTAGCACTGAGTTCCCCAATATTAAAGTTGTCGGAGGTGGATAAGTACGCAGAGACACTATTAGCGCAACGTTTGTCAATGGTTGATGGTGTGGCGCAGGTACAGGTTTATGGTTCCCAAAAGTATGCGGTTCGTATTTATTTAAACCCACAATCTTTAAGTGCTAAGGGGCTGGGAATTGAAGAAGTTGCAGATGCGATCGCCAAAGGCAATTCCAACCAACCCACAGGTACTCTCTACGGTACAAGCCAGAATTATACCATTGAAGCGAATGGGCAACTGAACAACGCTTCTGCATATAACTCACTAGTCGTGACAACCCGCAATGGGACTCCTATCCAGTTGGGAGAATTGGGGCGCGTATTCGATAGTGTTGAGAATGATAAAGTAGCAAGTTGGTTTAACGGTACACGCGCAGTCCTCCTAGCCATTCAGCGCCAACCAGGTACTAACACTGTAGCAGTCGTAGACGGAATCAAGAAACTCTTGCCGACATTTCGGCAGCAAATACCAGCAGCAGTGGACATGACAATTTTATTTGACCGTTCCGAGTCAATCCGCGAGTCAGTGAATGATGTCAAGTTTACCCTGTTCCTCACCATCTGCTTGGTAGTGTTAGTGATTTTCGTATTTCTACGGAATATCTCCGCTACTATCATTCCCAGTCTGGCAGTACCTCTGTCACTCGTGGCAACTTTTGCTGTGATGGCATTACTCGGTTACTCCCTAGATAACCTTTCATTGATGGCGTTGACTCTCTGCGTCGGCTTCGTTGTCGATGATGCAGTTGTGATGCTAGAAAACATCGTCCGCCGGATGGAAATGGGAGAAAGCCGTATGCAAGCAGCATTGAACGGTTCTAAAGAAATCGGCTTCACGATTTTGTCGATGACGCTATCTCTCGTAGCCGTCTTTATTCCCATGCTGTTCATGGCGGGTATTTTAGGGCGACTATTCCGAGAGTTTGCCGTTACCATCAGCGTCTCAATTCTGGTTTCTGGCTTTATTTCCCTCAGCCTAACGCCAATGTTGTGTAGCCTTTTTCTCACGCACGAGGGCGAAAATCACCATCACACTAATAACGGACATCATACATCCGAAAATGGGCATAAAGCAATTATACTGGATTCCCAAGCCGTAAAGCGAAGCCGTGGTGGGCAGCCCAAGAACCTCAAATCCAAAATCAAAAATTGGCAACGCCGTCTCTACAATGCTTCTGAGTGGGTCTTTGACACTATGTTGGGGGGATATGATAAAAGCCTAAAGCTGGCAATGAAGTACCACCTCACAACCATGATTATCTCTGGAGTCGTTTTTGTGGCGACTATGTATCTGTTCGTTGTGATTCCTAAAGGATTTATTCCCAGTGACGACACCGGACAGCTTAATGTCTCAACGGAAGCAGCACAGGATATCTCCTTTGATGAGATGGTTAAGCATCAGCAAGTCGTGGCTGATATCGTCCGCCGCGATCCGAATGTGGAGGCTATCAACTCTAGTGTCGGTGCAGGTGGAGCGAATTCCACAGCAAACACAGGGCGTATCTTTGTTAAGTTGAAACCACACTCTCAACGCCACTTGAGTGCTGATCAAGTAGTACAAGAATTAAGACCTAAGTTGAGCGGTGTGCCTGGAATTCGGGCATTTTTGCAAAATCCCCCCACCATTCGTATTGGTGGACAGCAGACAAAAGCACTGTATCAGTTTGCACTCTCTAGCCCGAATTTGCAAGACTTGTATCAACACGCCCCTGAACTGGAACGCCAGTTGCGGCAAATGCCAGAACTACAAGATGTTAACAGCGACCTGCAAATTAAAAACACCCAATTGAAGGTGGATGTCAACCGCGACCAAGCATCAGCCCTTGGTTTAACAGCTAATCAAATTGAAGGTGCTTTAAATAACGCTTACGGTACGCGCCAAGTTTCCACTATTTACGAAAGTGATGGTCAGTATCAGGTGATTATGGGCTTAGACCCCCAGTTTCAACTTAGCCCTAGTGACCTAGACCTGCTTTCTATTCGCGCCGCAAGTGGTCAGCAAGTTCCTTTAAATGCTGTTGCAACTATTACTAAGGGAGTTGGACCACTGAGCATTAACCACTCAGGACAGCTTGCTTCTGTCACTATCTCCTTTAACCTCAAGCCAGGAGTTTCCTTAAGTAGCGTTACTGGGAAGATAGAGGAAATAGCTCGTCAAATATTACCAGCAACAATCAGCACAAGCTTTCAGGGGACTGCACAGGTTTTCCAATCTTCGATCTCTAGCTTGGGACTGCTGCTGATAATTGCCATCTTAGTTATCTACATCGTGTTGGGGATTCTCTATGAGGATTTTATCCATCCGATAACAATTCTTTCTAGTCTTCCCTCGGCGGGATTTGGTGCATTACTCACTTTAATGCTATTTGGCATTGACCTGAATATTTATGCTTTTGTTGGCATCATCATGTTAGTCGGCATCGTTAAGAAAAACGGTATCATGATGATTGACTTTGCATTAGAAGCGCAGCGTCATCGGGGGAAACAACCTTTTGACGCTATTTATGAAGCTAGTATCGTCCGCTTCCGCCCGATTATGATGACGACAATGGCGGCATTAATGGGCACGTTACCTATTGCTCTTGGTTTAGGTGCAGGAGCAGAATCTCGTCGTCCACTGGGTCTGGCTGTTGTCGGCGGGTTAATATTTTCCCAGTTACTGACACTCTACATTACCCCGGTTTTCTACACATACATGGAAGCTTTTCGCAACAAGCTCAAGAAGGGAAGAGGAGGAAGTAAGAAAGATGAAAAGCAGAAGAGCCACATGAAAGATGCTCCAGTCTCCTTTAAGTAATGTCGCGTGAGATGGAAAGAGTAATTTTTGACAAATAACTAACTTGTCTTGGTAATTCTAGGCGAAAGGTGGAACCTTTCGCCTAGTTTACTTTTAAAGGGGAATGGGGAGTAGGTAAAAAATCTACGTCCGGCGTTGCATAATGGCGGTATGAATTGAGGAAAAACTGGATGGAATGTCCGCGTTGTGGGTCGTCCCATATCCGTAAGAACGGAAAAAAAAGAGGCGATCGCAATCACATTTGCTGTGATTGCGACGTGCGTTCCGCCCCGCTTCGCTAACGCCAATTTATTGATCGGTACGAACCACCCCAAGGATACAGTGATGAAGTGAAACGGGAATGCCTGAAAATGTACGTTAATGGCATGGGATTTCGTGGCATCGAACCGGTTAAAGGTGTGCATCACACGACATTGATTACTTGGGTAAAACTTACAGGAGAACTGCTGCCTGATGCCTATGACCCAGAGACAATTCCACTTATTTGGTGAACTTGATGAACTAGAAACGTTCGTCGGCTCAAAAAAAACTGTTAGGTGGCTTTGGACAGCAGTGAACCACTTCACACAAGGTATTTTAGCGTGGGTTTTGGGCGACCATAGCGCCGAAACATGCGCGACCGTTATGGGATATTGTCGGCACTTGGCAGTGCTATTTCTATGTCACGGATGGATGGTTGGTCTATCCAGGCTTTATTCCAGAGGGCGACCAGATTGTGAGCAAGACTTACATGACACGAGTTGAGGGGGAAAACACCCGGTTGCGCCACCCGGAGCGCTCGATTGCATCGCAAAACGCTATGTTATTCCAAATCAGCACAAATGCTGAAATACTCGATTCGATTGTTACTTCACTATCTCAAATTTTGGGATGTTCCAGTTCCGGAATGATTCATACCGCCATTATGCAACGCCCTACGTCCCAATCCCCTTCAGCTTTGACAATAGCACTGCATTCGTTCGCTTGACATTTAAGCGAATGCTTAATTAAGATAATAGTTAAGCGAATACTTAAATATTGGCTTAACCCTAATAGAGAGGAAAACACCTGGAAGCTTGGCACACGAAGCATCGAAAATCGGTATGAGTAGACCTGCTGCCAGTGCAGATATCTTTGTAGCGATCGCCGATCCAACTCGACGGGCGCTATTAGATCAATTGCGTACCGGTGAGCAACCCGTCAAACAGCTGGCTGAACCATTTGCTATGAGCTTACCAGCCATATCTCAGCACTTGCAGATTCTTTGTGAAGCTGGCTTAGTACAAATGCGGAAAGCAGGACGACAGCGTTTGTATCGACTCAACCCGGAACCACTAAAGCAGATATCTGACTGGATTGCCCATTACGAGCATTTCTGGCAAGAAAAACTCAATGCCCTTGGCACTTATCTGGAGGAGGAATCATGATCGGATTGAATATGGAGGTTTTCTACGCTTATCCCCCGCAACGGATTTGGCAAGTAATTACTAACCGTCAAGCACTGGCAGCGTGGCTGATGGAAAACGATTTTGAGCCGCGTGTCGGACACAAATTTCGATTTCAGCATTCGACAATACCAGGAATAGACGGAAGCATTAATTGCGAAGTAATTGAACTCGATGAACCAAAGCGGCTTTCCTACACTTGGCAAGACAAATTGATGCATCAGCCATCAATTGTTACTTGGACGCTAACACCTGTTGATGGCGGAACTCGACTGCAACTAAAACATCAAGTATTGCAGCATGAAGCTATCAAATTAGATCAGCCACAGCGTTCTGCTGAAACTTGGCATCAATTTATGTACGAGTCAAATACAGTAACTCAGACACTATTAGCGCCTAGCGATCGCACGGGCTTGTCTCAATCAATACCTGTTGGTAGATATGAGGTATTAAATAGCGTAATTCTCAATTCTTTTTTTAATGGTGGTTGGAACTACAAACTAAATCAAATACTGCCACAAACATTAAGCGATTAAAAATTAAACGTAGTCAGTACTCTTCGTGCTGAAAACAAGCGTTAAAACGCTTACTACAAAATTTCAATAATCCGAAAAATTAAACATGACTCAACAGAGTTTTATTGACACTGAAACTTTACAGTGGCTTGATATACAGCAATTTCCAGGGACACAAATTCTGCCACTAGCTGAACCAGTCCCGCAAGGTTCAATTCATCGACTTCGCATGAGTGCGGGTAGTATCATTCCAGTTCACCACCATCCTTGTGATGAGTATGTGTATGTTCTCGATGGAACTATCGAAACTGGTGGACGTGAATGCAAAGCTGGAATTTTTTGGTTTACTCCTGCTAACGCCAAGAATGGTCCACACAAAGCAATTACAGATGTGGAAATTCTCACAATTCGTCTTGGAGAAATGGGAGTTTTTGAGAAGGTGTCAACCTGACATTTAGAAATTTTCTATTTTTTGGAGCTAGTAAATATGAACCTTCCTTATCAAATTGGTCTTGCCACTGTGATTTCGACAAAAGATAAAGAAAGCACCTTTGATATTTATTCGCGTTTGCTGGCAGAGCGAATTATCTTTGTTAAAGGCGAACTTACCGAAGAAACAGCTAACTTAATTATTGCCCAAATGCTGTTTCTAGACCATGAAAATCCAGAAAAAGATATCACTTTATATATCAACAGTTCTGGAAGTTCAATAACGGCGGCAATGGCTGTTTATGATACGATAAGCCAAATTAGAACAAATGTATGTACGGTTTGCCTTGGTAATGCTTCTGCAATGGGAGCATTCTTGCTTTCGTCAGGAACTAAGGGCAAAAGATTAGCTTTGCCAAATGCGAGAATTACCATCCGTCAATTATCAGGAAGCAGTGAAGGAAAAGCGACTGATATTGAAGTAGCAGCGAAAGAAATTTTGTACCTGAGAGAATCAGTTAATCGGATATTTGCGGCGAATACTGGTCAATCAAAAGAGCGAATTGATAGTGATTCCGAACGTGACTTTTTTATGAGTGCGGAAGAAGCACTCATTTACGGTTTAATTGACAGGATTATTAATAAAGTATAGTTATTCATGAGCGCTGAAGCGCTCACTACGATATGAGTATTTTTTGTTTAGTTCATGGTGCTTGTCAAGGTGCGTGGTGTTGGGATCTGCTAATTCCCGAACTCGAAGCACGGGGACACAAAGCAGTAACGATGGATTTACCAATTGAAGATCCATTGGCTAGTTTGTCCGACTTTGCTGATGCAGTGCTGCGATCGCTTCCTAAAGACGAAGACGATATTATTTTAGTTGGTCACTCAATGGCTGGTACTGTTATCCCCATTGTCGCTAGCAAGCATCCTGTGCGTAAGCTTGTGTTTCTCGCTGCGCTGATTCCATACCCAGATACCAGTACGCTTGACCAGTTTTATGAAGACGTACCTGATATGATGAAGGCAGCAGGTTATAATCAGCCACAAGAGAGTAAGTTAGAAAAATTCCGCGATGAACCTGATCTGTTCGTTCCCGCTTGGATTGGGAAAAATCCTTTAGAAAGCGAAGCAGTAGCAATAGAAGTTCTCTTTCCTGATTGTCACCCAGATGTGGCGCGTTGGGCAGTCTCAAAGCTACGAAATCATCAATCACCCGCACATATCTCCGATGTCTTTCCTCTGCAAGCTTTGCCTAATGTGGAGTGCGCGTATATTGTCTGCGCTGATGACCGGACAATTTCCCCTGCATGGTCGCGCTACGCTGTACGCAAGCGCTTGGGAGTTGATGCGATAGAATTGCCTGGTGGACATTGCCCGTATTTGTCTCGTCCTGTCCACCTTGCATCAGTATTATGTGCATAAAAGGGGACGGGATAATCCCGCCTCTTTATTCAGAAGTTTTTGAATGTTTAATAGCTTGGACAAACAATGCAGGGGAAGTGCGGATTCGCGCTTTTTTGGTAAATATTGTAATCAATTAGTATTTACTCTTGACAAGTACTTTCTCTTCAGTTTATGCGTCGCTCACTTACTTATATTATAATTTTTTTACTTTCGCTCTCGTTTATTACACTATGGTTGCCGCTGAATGATTCTGATTGTAATTCAGAACCTTTTATGGCATCAAAAACGCAAAAATTCCAAGTACATGCTACCAAGGTTGTGGTTCAACCGTGGCGGGGTGAACACCAAGTGTATGCCATTTTTATGGTTCCAAACAAATATGAGCGATCGCCATTCTTTATTTTAACAGTTAAAGGTCTTGGTAGCTTCTGTGAAAAGCCTTTTGGCAATAGCCAATACGTTGATGACATTTCTGCGGAACCGGGAACGCATCTGATTAAGGATTACATTAGAACTCGGCTGGCTCTGCGGTTAATTCTCCAAGGTTGGTATTTCCAACTCAATGATAAATCTAACTGGAGTCTCACCTTTCCTCAAGACAATTCTGCTAAGGTTAATAATTGAATGTCTAATGCTTCTATAACTACAAGCTTGCAAAAATCTCACAAAAATTATTAAACTTTGATAGTCAAAGGCGACTAAAAAAGTTTTGTTAGGTACGACGGTAACACAATATCTAATCGGCAATCGGAAATAATGGATGTAACACTGCGCGTAAATGGCGAAACACATGCCCTGAAGGTTGAACCCTGCGTCACTTTACTCGATGCACTCCGCGAGTATATTGGTTTGACAGGAACTAAAAAGGGCTGTAATCATGGTGCTTGCGGTGCTTGCACTGTGTTGGTGGATGGTAGACGAATCAATTCTTGCCTAACTTTAGCTGCGATGAATGCAAATAAAGAAATTACCTCTATAGAGGGATTGGCAAAAGGCGAAGAATTACATCCAATACAAGCCGCATTTATTAAACATGATGGATTTCAATGCGGTTACTGCACTCCCGGACAAATTTGTTCGGCGGTAGCTTTGCTAGCTGAAGGACACACTCAGTCTGATGCGGAAATCCGCGAATGGATGAGCGGTAATATTTGCCGTTGTGGTGCTTATACTAACATTGTGGCGGCGATTCGGGAAGTAGCTCAGGCAGGTAGCAATGCAACCATTTAACTATACTCAAGAAACGTCATCTGAAGGTGCGATCGCTACTTTCACTGAAAACTCACAAAGCAAGTTCATCGCTGGGGGAACAACGCTACTCGACTTGATGAAGCAATATGTCGAAACTCCCCAGCAGCTAGTTGATATCAATTCTCTGCCTTTATCGAAAGTAGAAATCACTTCTACAGGTGTGCGAATTGGCGCATTAGCGCGGATGAGTGATGTTGCAGCATCAGAAGTTATTCGCGATCGCTTTCCAGTCATCTCGGAAGCACTCCTCGTTAGCGCTTCCGCACAATTACGCAATATGGCATCGATTGGCGGTAATTTATTACAGCGCACCCGTTGCGGTTATTTCCGCGATACTGCCTTTCCCTGCAACAAGCGCGAACTCAATTCCGGTTGTCCGGCAATTGAAGGCGAACATGAAGGTCATGCAATTCTCGGCACTAGCGATGATTGTATTGCTACCCATGCATCAGATTTGGCAGTCGCTTTAGTTGCCTTGGATGCGGTGCTGGTGGTGCGCGGGGAATCAGGTGAAAGACAGATTTCTACAAGTGAATTTTACCATGAACCGGGAAATACACCAAACAAAGAAACTGCGCTCGAAGCTGGGGAGTTAATTGTCGCGGTGGAAGTGCCTAACGCCGCCGTTGCTCAAAAGTCGCATTATCTCAAAGTACGCGATCGCACTTCTTATGCATTCGCCTTGGTTTCTGCCGCCGTCGGTTTAGAGGTGGAAAATAATCAGATTCGCGCTGCGCGAGTTGCTTTGGGTGGAGTCGGCACTAAACCTTGGCGTTCTTTAGAAGCGGAAAAAGTACTTCAAAATCAATTCATCAGCGAAGCATTATTTCGCCAAGCCGCAGAAGCTGCTTTAGCAGATGCTAAACCTTTGAGAGGAAATGCCTTTAAAGTCGAATTGGCAAAACGCACCTTAGTACGTGCTTTGGAAACTGTAGGAGAAATCTCATGACCGAAAAACAAAAGGATACAAGTCCCTAAATTTATGGGGATTGTTAATTTTGAATTTTGAATTTTGAATTTTGAATTAGGAGCGAAGCGACGTGACGCAAATTGGTAAACCGGTGAATCGGGTAGATGGACGACTGAAAGTGACTGGTGGGGCACGTTACTCCGCCGAGTTTCCTTTAGAAAATTTGGCGCATGGAGTCTTTGTTACGAGTGCGATCGCCAAAGGTAAAATTGAGGAAATTGATACCAGTGCTGCCGAATCAGCGCCTGGTGTTGTCGCTGTCTTGACTCATTTAAACACGCCCAAGCTGGCAGAAGAGATCAAGGCAGGATTTGGCAAAACACTAGTCTCTCAGAGTTTCTCCCCCATGCAAGGGGCAGAAATTTACTACAGCGGACAGCAAATTGCCTTAGTTATTGCTGATACCCTAGAACAGGCAACTCATGCAGCAAAGCTGGTAAAAGTCACTTACCAGCAAGAAAAGCCGGTAACGATGAAAAATCTTGACCAGGTATATGAACCGCAAAGCATATTCTTCGGCGTGATACCCGGGCATATGATGCGGGGTGATATTGCCTTGGGGCTGGAAAAGGCAGACGTACAAATTAGTGAGAATTATACGATTGCAGGCAACCATCATAACCCGATGGAAGCCAGCGCGACAACGGCTGTGTGGTCTGGCGATAACTTGACACTGTATGAGTCTACCCAAGGAGTGTACGCCACACAAACTACAGTTGCCACCTTACTCGGAATTCCCGTCGAAAATGTGCGGGTAATTGCTGAGTATGTGGGGGGTAGCTTTGGTTGTAAAGGAAGCGTGTGGTCGCATACTTGGTTAACAGCGATCGCAGCACGACAAGTCAATCGTCCCGTGAAAGTCGTCCTCACCCGCGACCAAATGTATACTTCGGTAGGGTATCGGGAAGAACAGACAATGCAATTAACTTTGGGAGCCACAAGTAACGGCGAAATTACGGCAATCAAGCTCCTGAAAACATCCCCGACTTCACCTTTTGATGAATTTGCCGAGCCGAGCGGGAGTATCATCAACCACATTTATGACTGTGAAAACTTTGAAGCTACATATAATTTAATCAAAGCAAACATCATGACTCCCACCTTCACCCGTGCGCCAGGGGAAGTACCGGGAATGTATGCTTTAGAATCGGCAATGGATGAATTAGCCTATAAATTGGGAATTGATCCGATAGAATTGCGCTTGCGTAACTATGCCGATGTGGAGCCAGGAAGCGGCAAACCTTATTCTAGTAAGTCGCTGAAACAATGTTACAGCCGGGGAGCAGAATTAATCGGTTGGAAACAGCGCAATCCTCAACTTGGATCGATGCGAGAAGGTCGTAATCTCATCGGCTACGGAATGGCTACTTCTGCTTTTCCCGTCTACCGTCCGGGGACAGTGCAGAGTGCGCGTGTGAAACTGCTAGCAGATGGTAGTGCAGTTGTGCAATGTGGTGCAGCAGACATTGGCACGGGTACTTACACAATTTTAGCGCAAGTTGCGGCAGATGTTTTAGGATTAACAAGCGATGAAGTGAAAGTTGAAATCGGCGATACAACTTTACCCAATGTCGTTTATGCAGGTGGTTCTCAAGGTGCAGGTGCTTGGACTTCTGCGGTACACGCAGCAGCAACAGAACTTAAAAATAAGTTAATTAACTTAGCAATTTACACACCGCAGTCTTCGCTTAACGGTGCAAAAGTGGAAGATGTGAAAGTCGAAAATGGGCGCTTGCTGTTCAACTCAGAAAGTGAAAGCTACACAGACTTATTATCGCGTCTTCAGCAAAAAGAAATTGAAGCGCTCGGTACTTGGAAAGCAGACGAGGGTGCAGCCGAAAAGTTTGCAATGACTACCTTTGGAGCGCAATTTGCCAAAGTTCAGGTAGACCCCGACTTTGGTATAGTTAGAATAATAAAATGCGTTGGCGTATTTGCCGCCGGACGCATCCTCAACGTCAAAACTGCCCGCAGTCAGTTGATGGGTGGTATTGTTTGGGGAATCGGACAAGCGTTGTTAGAGCATTCCCATCTTGACTATAACTATGGGCGTTACACTAATGCGAACTTTGCGGAGTACATGGTTCCCGTCAACGCCGACATTCCAGAGATTGAAATTGATTTCATTGAAGAAGTTGATCCTCACATCAATATATTAGGAGTCAAAGGTATCGGGGAAGTTGGTATGGTAGGTGCTGGTGCAGCAATTGCTAACGCCATCTTCCACGCTACAGGTAAGCGCATTCGCGATTTACCGATTTCTGTTGATAAGGTGATTACAGCTTAGTCTTTCGTAGTAAGCACTTCAGTGCTTTTAAGCAATGAAGCGCTTACTACGATTACAGAGAAATTACATATTTGAGCCAAACTCAATATGAACGAGTTACAAGTTATCTTGAAAGCCTTCGACGAAAGTCAAAAAAACGGTGAAACTTCATACCTGGCGACTGTAGTCAACACCCTTGGCTCAACATATCGCCGACCGGGTGCGAAAATGTTGATGACAAATACCGGAAAAATAGTCGGCGCAATTAGCGGTGGTTGCTTAGAAAATGATGTCTTCCAACATACTCGCCAAAACATGCATTTAGGCGAACCGATTGTTGTTACCTACGATAGCACTGCCGATGAAGATATTGTTTGGGGATTTGGGCTAGGCTGCAACGGCGTTGTCCAAGTACTCATCGAACGCTTGAATGTGGAAAGCAAACTTAATGCGATCGCATTTATTGCTCAGTGCTTAAATAATCAACAGCGCGGCGTTATCGCTACCGTTTTCAATGTAGAAAATGCGCTTGATGTCAAAGTCGGCTCACGCCTAATTCTTAATTATGACAATAATGTAATAACTGATATTGAACAAGCGAACTTAACAAAACTTATTATTAAAGACGCTCAAGCTGCTTTTGACAATCAACAAACAACAGTCCACAAATACCAATTATCAGGCAGCATAGAAGTATTAATCGAAGTCATCCAACCAGCAACACCACTGATTATATATGGTGGCGGACGTGACGCTGTACCTGTAGTTAACTTTGCCAAAGCATTAGGCTGGGATGTCACAG
Source organism: uncultured bacterium (assembly GCA_964245695.1). GTDB lineage: Bacteria > Cyanobacteriota > Cyanobacteriia > Cyanobacteriales > Nostocaceae > Hassallia. Next base: position 14,650 of record CAXTNZ010000121.1, read on the forward strand.
TAGTCGATTGCCGATCGCATGAAGCAACACTCTTAAGATTTGCGATCGCTGACAAGGTGATTCTCACCCGTCGCGAAATTGTCCATAAACAAATATCTATAGATGAAAACACAGTTGCTGTGGTGATGACACACAATTACCTCGACGATTTAGAAATTCTGAAAACGCTTTTACCATCACCTGCACGTTATCTAGGTGTTTTAGGTCCCAAGCAGCGCACAGAAAAATTACTTCAAGATTTACATGCAGAAAAAATAACTTATAGCAAACAACAACTACAAAAATTATACGCGCCAATTGGCATCGATACAGGAGCAGATACCCCCGAAGAAATAGCACTATCAATCATCGCCGAAATTCAAACAGTTTTAGCAAAACGTAGTGGAGGCTTTTTAAGAAACCGCACCGAACCGATTCACCAACGACATCATATAGCTTAATTTTTTATCTTTTTCTCAATAATTTGATAACGTGTCAACTTTCTCACATCCTCGCGAGGTAATCCTAACTCTTGGCTGATTGCCGTTTCAACTAAATTCAAATTTGTAAACGGGAATTTAAATTTTAGTTCTTTTAAAGCTGAGTTTGCCGTATTGACTGTCACGGTAGAAAAACCTTGATAATTGTTAATTTCTGCTTTGATTGACAATACAATTTTTGGAGGTTTGTATGCTTGTTGAATATCAGCCCGCAGATATTTATCCGTTGTAAAAGAGCGACTTAACAACCTATCTGTCAAAAATCCACTTCCTACCCAAAACGCAAGTCCCAGTAAGGGTAGAGGTAGCCAAAACTGTAATCCTAAAGCACGCAATATTTGAAACGATCTGGTTCGCAGCATAAAGTCACAAGCAAAGCTGGAAAACTATCCTCCACAATAAGAGGAAGGAAAATAAAGTGCAGTGATAGCGCTATGTTAATTTTACTGGTGGAAGACGACCCAGCCCAATTAGAGCCATTACGTGCTGCGCTGATTAAAGCAGGACACATTGTTGATGCAATTGAAGATGGAGAAACCGCTCAGTGGTTGATATCTCAAAAAGATTATGACTTGTTAATTTTAGACTGGATGTTACCTCAAGTAAGCGGGATTAAACTTTGTCAGGAATATCGACGAATGGGCAAAACTGCGCCAGTGTTGATGCTGACTGCTAAAGATACCACCTCAGATAAAGTTATCGGTTTGGATGCTGGTGCAGACGATTATTTAGTGAAACCGATTGATATTATTGAACTTTTGGCAAGAGTGCGAGCATTAGGAAGGCGATCGCCACAATGGATCGGAGATACACTTAGTTTGGCTTCTTTACATCTCCACTTAACCAACCTAACTATAGAACGTCATCAAGTAACTGCTCAACTTTCTGGTCGAGAATTTCAACTTATGGAATACATGATGCGTCATCCCCGTCAAGTATTATCTCACACTCAAATTGAACAATCACTGTGGGGATGGGGAACAGAACCTGAAAGTAACGCTGTGACAACACTAGTACGCCGGCTAAGACAGCGCTTGCAAACAGTTGGCGCAAAAGATTGGTTAGAAACAGTTTACGGTATGGGATACCGCCTCAACGTTCCAGAGAAAACTGAGGAGTGATAAATTTGGAGTCCAAAGTCCAAAGTAAAGAGTCAAGAGTTCAAAGAAACTGTTCTTGACTAGAACCAAAAAACGAACCGCCCTTCTCCTGTCGGAGACGCTGCGCGAACGGGTTCGCCAGTCCCCCAGACGCTCGAAGACTCGCTAACGCTGCGCTATCGATCAGGGAAACCGCGCCCGTCGGGGGCTGGACTCACCAAGTACGCTGCTGTTCGCCAAGAGATAAGAGTTTAAGAGAGTTTTTGCGCTCATTCGTGTGACTGTTGATTATTGACTATTGACTATTGACTCATAACTATGTTTAATCGCAGCCGTCGTAACCTGGCTAATTTGTTTGCCCTCTCAATGGGGAGTATCCTTATTGTCTTCGCTGGAGTAGGTTATTATCTGGCAGCTAAAGAGCAACTTCAGGCTTTTGATGATGCATTGTTCGCAAAAACCAAGGGGATGACAGCGAATGCACAATATCAATCTGACAAACGGATTTCCGTTTTCGGCAATCAGCTATCACCGCCCAACAGCGAACTTGTGTATGTCCGGTGGTACAATGCCAATAAACAATTAGCGGTATCGATTGGTGCTACCGCTCCGAGAATATTAACTGTTGACCCTGGTTATCAAACTATCCAGTTAACTGCAAAAAAAGAATCGCTCCGAGAGTTAACGTTACCAGTTATACAGGATAAGAGAATAATTGGCTATTTACAAACTGCCACTTCTGTGAATCCATTACGTAAGAGTTTGCAGAGATGGCGGTTGTTTTTGACGCTGGGAGTGCCAGTAACTTTAAGTGTAATTGGCATTACTGGCTGGTTTCTGGGGGGACTTGCCATGCAACCGTCTCTTCGAGCTTACGAGCAATTGCAACGCTTTACTGCTGATGCTTCTCATGAATTACGCGCTCCTGTCGCTGCGGTTTTAAGTAATGCCCAAGTAGCATTAATGCCACCATTTGATGAATCAGAACAGCGTTTTCGCTTAGAAAATATTGCGGAGATTGCCAAATCAATGAGTGTGCTGATTGGTAATTTGCTGTTTCTCTCTCGTCATAACGGATCGCTAGACACTGCAAAGTTAAAAAATATTGACTTGGTTGAATTAGTGCGATCGCTTTTGAATAACTACCAACAACAAGCAACTGCACAAAATCTCACCTTCTCTGCTCAACTACCAGAATTACCTGTAAACGTCAAAGCCGATGCAGATTTATTGAAACAGGCGATCGTCAACTTACTCACCAACGCCTTTAAATATACTTTATCTGGTACTATTCAAATACGGCTATTCACACAATCGCATCGAGTTATCATTGAGGTAGAAGATAGCGGAATCGGTATCCCCGATGAGGATTTACCCCATATCTTTGAAAGATTTTATCGCGTGGATACCGCACGAGCGCGTCAAACTGGTGGCTTTGGGTTAGGATTAGCGATCGCCCAACAAATTATACAGGCTCACAAAGGGCAAATCACCGCAAAAAGTCTGTTTGGGCAAGGTTCTACATTTCAAATAGAACTACCTAATGGGTAATGGGGCATTGCCCAATGCCCAATTCCCAATTCCTTGACATTATTTCAAGCCCCTAGATGAGCGCTATAGGGTATTAATTTTGAATTTTGAATTTTGAATTTTGAATTCCGCCGAAGGCGGTTGACATTTTTCTGTCATAGTTACCCATCACACTAAGAAATAACAACACCTGAGAAGTCTGTGATTTTCTCAACATAGACTCGCTTAGGCTGATTGGGTGAAAACTTAGCAACAGATAACAGCAATGCTCAAGAATGGGTTTGTACACGCTGCGGTGACTGCGGCTACTATAGCAAATTTCCTCGCTGCCGAGGCTGACAAAAAAAATATACAACAACATAGCAGCCGTCAGAACAAAAAGCGGCAAAAAAAATTAGAAAGCGCTTTGAGAAAATTGAAGTATAAAAGGTGACTGCTCAATTGAAGAAAAACCAAGCAAATTCTTGGTTACAGGCTGGGCTGATGGCTGTCTTGGTTTCTCTGCCTACAGCCTGTATGCAACCAAATCGCGTTGAGGGAGTTGTTCAACTTCCAACTTCCTCTGAGGCTCAATTAAATTCTACCTATGCAGATGTGCAAAATTTGGTCAATTTGGGACCGCGAGTTGCTGGCACACCAGTTATGGAAAAAGCTAGCAGCTACCTAGTTGATCAATACCGCAAAGCGGGTTACATCACCGAAGTTCAAACTTTTACTTATCAAAAGTTTGTAGATTTAGGCTCAAACCTGACTGTCGATAATGTCACAATTGAAGGGCAAGCGCTCAATGGCTCAATTCCTGGCAAATTGAATGCACCGTTAATTGCAGTTCCCAATGTTGGACGAAGCGCCGATTTTGCCTCAGTCAATGTCAAGGGAGCGATCGCGATCGTCAAGCGCGGTGAAATTCGCTTTTCCCAAAAAGCTGAAAATGCCGCCGCTGCGGGAGCAGTTGGTTTAGTAATTGTCAACAATCAACCGGGGGATTTATCTGGCGGTTCCCTCGGCGGTGAGGCAAAACTTCCTGTATTAGGGCTTTCGGCTGAAAAAGGTAATCCCTTAATTGCTATAACAAAAAATACACAAGTTATCTTAAATGTCAATGCTCAACGGCAAGTTGTTACTGGACGCAACGTCATCGCTCATCTTCCAGGTGTGACTCAGCCGAAAGCAATACTGGGCGGACATTACGACTCAGTACCAGGTTCACCAGGAGCAAATGATAACGCTTCCGGGACAGCAGTTGTGTTGGCGATCGCTCGTAATTTATCCAACACACCTCAAGCGCGTCAGGTTTGGTTCGTTGCCTTCGATGGTGAAGAAGACGGTTTACACGGCTCGCGGGCTTTTGTCAACGCGGCAGAAGCGCAGTTTCTCTCCGGGCTAAAAGGCATGATGAACTTTGACATGGTAGGCGTTAATAACCAACTTGGTATTGGCGGTACATCGTCATTAACTTCATTAGCTCAAACTTCTGTTTCTCAAGTTAAAACCTTTGGCTCGATGAGTGGTAGCGATCATGCATCGTTTGCTAATAAAAATGTGCCAGTCCTCTTTTTCTATCGAGGTTCAGAGCGAAATTATCATACACCGAACGATAAAACAGTAGATCCAAAACTGCTTGATGAAACCACTCAAGTAGGGTTGGATATCGTCAAGCGATTGCTCAAGTCTGGCTAATTTGTGGGTGAGGAAAACGGACGTAGGTCTTCAATGTTTGTGTTTAAATTCATCTTCAAACCTGGAATACAATGTCTGCTAACTTCTCAGTGAAAAAATCTCTAAATAATTTGTCTCTAGTTTCTATTGGTGCAGTAGCAGCTGTCTTCGCAGCACAAATTGTACCCACAAATGCCGTACCATCTCAACAGCCGATCGCTCAGTTGCCAACAACCAGCAATACAGATACTAACTTTATAGCCGCTGCTGTAGAAAAAACTGGTTCAGCAGTAGTGCGGATTGACTCAACCAGAACCATCTCAAGTCGATATTCGAGTTCTCAAAGGCGGGTACGGGGAACAGGTTCGGGCTTTATAATTAGATCCAACGGTTTAATTTTGACAAATGCTCACGTTCTTGGTGGAGCCGACACAGTAAGAGTAACTTTAAAAGATGGTCGTAACTTCACCGGTCGAGTGTTGGGGCAAGATAGACAAACCGATGTAGCAGTAGTTAAAATCGAAGCTAACAATCTACCCGCTATCAGCATCGGTAATTCCGATCAGTTAAAACCGGGAGAATGGGCGATCGCGATCGGTAATCCTTTAGGTTTAGACAACACCGTTACAGTCGGCATTATTAGTGGAACAGGTCGCTCTGGTGGTATAATTTCCGCAGCAGGTAGGCAAGTTAATTTTATTCAAACCGATGCTGCCATTAACCCCGGCAATTCCGGTGGACCACTATTAAACCAACAAGGACAAGTCATTGGCATTAATACTGCCATTATTCAAGGCGCTCAAGGATTAGGATTTGCTATTCCCATCAACCAAGCGCAGCAGATAGCCAACCAGCTGATTGCGAGAACACCAATTCAGTAGGGGCGCTCTTTTCCCCGCCCAAC
>CAXTNZ010000122.1:0-19944 GCA_964245695.1 uncultured bacterium
GATCGCAGCTGCGCGACTTCTCGGTGCATCTGGGATAGTTTTAGCACCGATGGCAGCATGTGCTACGGGAATTTGGGCGATCGCTCAAGCAGCTTTACTCATCCAAACTGGGCAATGTCAGCAAGTAATTGCTGGCGCAGTTGAAGCACCGATTACACCCCTAACGATAACTGGGTTTCAGCAAATGGGTGCAGGAGCGAAAACAGGGGCTTATCCCTTTGATTTGCACCGCGAAGGCTTGGTTCTGGGCGAAGGGGGTGCTGTATTTGTTTTAGAATCAGCAGAGTTTGCAAGGCAGCGTCAAGCAAAGATATATGGTCAAATTCTCGCTTTTGGCTTGACAGCGGATGCATATCATGCTAATTCCCCAGAACCAGAAGGTAGAAGTGCGATCGCTTCTGTAAAGCAATGTTTAGAACGTAGTAAGTTGACAGCAGCGGATATTGATTATATTCATGCTCACGGTACAGCCACGCAGTTAAATGACCGTATAGAGAGCATGGTGATACAACGGGTGTTTGACCAAAGGGTAGCAGTAAGTTCCACGAAAGGAGCTACAGGTCATACATTAGGAGCATCGGGAGCCTTGGGGGTAGCTTTTTCGCTCTTGGCGTTAAAGAATCAAATTTTACCGCCTTGTGTGGGGTTGAAGGAACCGGAGTTTGATTTGGATTTCGTCAGAGAAGCGCGTAAAGGTGAAATTCGGCGAGTGTTGTGTTTTAGTTTTGGGTTTGGTGGACAAAATGCGGTAATAGCCTTGGGAAAGTATTGAAAGCTGTTTCTGATGAATTGAAAAGTGCAATAATCTCTTGCGAAGTAGTTCCTTCAAAGCTATAAAAAGCAACAAATTCGCTCAGGTTAATTTTATTATTTAAATTGAAAAATTGTATGATTCCTACCTCTGTATATGCACTCATATCATGTAATTTAAAAGTGAAGTTGCTTTTTATATTCTTGATTGTTTTAGGAGCTATAACTAGTACTCACTATCAGCAAAGCTTGGCATTGAGTCTCGAATTGAACCAAAAACAAGCAACAAAATCACCCAAGCAACAAAAAGTCTCAAGTCAGTTTCAGCGTATTATCCAAAATGGCAAGTATGGCTTTATTGACAAAAATGGAAAGGTAGTAATCAAGCCGCAATTTGATTTGGCTTGGAACTTTGTCGATAATTTAGCTCAGATAAAAGTTGGTGATAAGTACGGTTACATTGACAAAACAGGAAAACAAGTTATACCGCCACAGTTTCGTTTATCTTATTCTTTTTCAAACGGCTTGGCGCTGGTAATGATTGACTACAAATATGGTTATATTAATACATCGGGAAAACTAGTAATTAAATCACAGTTTGAAGAAGCGTTAGCTTTTAAAAATAATCTGGCAGCAGTTAAAATTGATGACAAATGGGGTTACATTGATTTGACCAGCAAGACAGTTATAAAACCATTATTTGAAAGAGCATTGCACTTTTATGAGGGATTAGCAGCCATTCAAATTGATGATAAATGGGGCTATATTAATAACAAGGGTCAAATTGTCATTTCTCCACAGTTTGATGGAACTTTAAGATTTGGCGAGGGACTGGCAGCAGTAAAAACTAGTAATAAATACGGTTATATCAATAGGTCGGGTAAACTTATAATTCAGCCGCAGTTTGATGATGCTTGGGAATTTCAAGAAGGACTAGCAGTAGTTAAAGTTGGTGAAAAATGGGGATTTATTAACCCTAAAGGTGAGGTATTAATTGCCGCACAATTTGAAAGGGTAACAAGTTTTTCCTCAGGACTAGCTGCGGTCAAAATAGGCGATAAATATGGCTATATCAATAGAAATGGAAAAATAATTATTTCGCCCCAGTTTGATTTAGCACTCGCATTTACCGATGAACTGGCGTTAGTATATGTTGGCGGTAAAGCTGGTTATATCAACAAGATGGGGCAGTTTGTTTGGCAACCCACTTCTTGAGAAAACACTCTTTCTATCAACAAAACTGCACATAACTGTTTAGGTCGTTCATAATTCATGGCTGCTTTGCTATGAACTATGAACTAAGTTTACTCATGCCGACCTAACTTAAGTATTTATCTCAACATTAACAACCTCTTAATAATCAGTTAATACCAAATTGATAAGTTAATACTGCTAACTTTAGTTAACTTTGATACAAAATCCACATCTATGACTTTTCTTTGCCCGAAAAAGAGAACCGGATTTGGTATGAAAAAAGGCTAACTATTAGTTGACTATTATCTGGTTTTAAGTTTCCCGAATATTTGCAAAATTTCGCGCAAAGGATGAGTATGGAGCGTTTTCAGTTCGAGCGCTTGCTATCCAGCAAAGCCAAACGGCGGCACTTTCTGATTGGTGCGCTGGCTATGACCGCAAGCGCGAGTGCTAGTCTTTGGACTCAAAGAGTTGTTGCCAAGCCTAGTTTTTCTAACTATCCGTTTAGTCTTGGCGTTGCTTCCGGCGACCCCCTACCGAATGGTGTGGTGCTATGGACGCGGCTGGCTCCAGATCCGTTAAATGGCGGTGGAATGCCTTTTGCTAATGTGCCAGTGCAGTGGCAAATTGCTTTAGACGAAAACATGAGAAGAGTCGTGCAACGGGGTACAGTGATGGCAACCCCGGAATTTGCACATTCTGTCCACGTAGATGTGCGAACTTTGGAGCCTGAGCGCTGGTACTGGTATCAGTTCAAAGCAGGTAATGAAGTGAGCAACATCGGACGCACCCGCACGGCTAGTGCGCGATCAGCCCGTGTCTCTGAGTTTCGCTTTGGCTTTGTCAACTGCCAAGACTGGCAGAACGGCTACTACACAGCTTACCAGCACCTAGCCGAAGAAGAGCTTGATTTGGTCGTTCATCTGGGCGACTATATTTATGAGTACGGACCGTTACCCAATGGTCCACGCCAACATAATAGTCCTGAGATTGTTACCCTTGCTGACTATCGGAACCGTCACGCCCTTTACAAAACTGACTTGAACCTGCAAGCGGCTCATGCTGCTTTTCCCTGGATAGTCACTTGGGACGACCACGAAGTAGAAAACAACTACGCCAGCCTGATTCCGGAAGAAAATCAAAGTCAAGAGGCGTTTGTGACTCGCAGGGCAAACGCTTACCAGGCTTATTACGAACATATGCCCCTACGCCCGTCATCACTACCTCAAGGTTCTTATTTGCAGCTTTATCGGCGTTTCACCTTTGGGGATATTGCGGAGTTTAATGTGTTGGACACTCGCCAGTATCGCAGCGATCAGCCCTGCGATGACGGCTTAAAAGCCCGTTGTCCGGAAGCTTTAGATCCAAATGCGACTATGACTGGCAAAAAGCAGGAACAGTGGCTATTTCGGGGTTTAAGTAAGTCGCAAGCTCGCTGGAACGTCATGGCTCAACAAACGATGATGGGGCAATATGACTTTGATGCCCGCCCAGATCAAGAAGTATTCAACATGGATCAGTGGGATGGTTACGTAGCTGCACGCGATCGCTTATTAGGATTTCTTCAACAGCGCCAACCTAGTAACCCAGTTGTGATTACTGGTGACATCCATTCGAGCTGGGTACACGACTTGAAAACTGATTTCAACAATTCAAATTCGCCCACCGTCGCCACTGAATTCGTCGGGACTTCAATTTCCTCGGATTTCCCGGAAAACTTCATTGCCCCGACTGTAGCAGCTTTAAGCGACAATCCTCATACTAAATTCTTTGACGGCAAAAACAGAGGCTACGTGCGTTGTCATCTCACACATGACACTTGGCAAAGTGACTACCGCATTGTTTCCACCATTCGCGAAGAAAATGCAACTATCAGCACCTTAGCTTCGTTTGTCGTCGAAAATGGGCGATCGGGCGCTGAACGTGCCTAGGGTTGCTTTGACATCCCTATTCTCTCTCGAATATCACGCTTCTGGTTTGACATAGGCAAGCGCTAAGACCAAGTTGCGTTCAAAAATATTATTTGTTGGCGGGAAGACACAATCCAGGAGCCAGGATGCATGAAAATTCCATTCCTTTAACTCTTCGTTCTTGTTTTTTCCCCCACTTCTTTTCTGTGTGTTATGTAATTAGTGTAGTTTTAACATTTCTTCACAAGCGCTCGCCCATTTTGGGAAAATCGATATCATAATAAAAGTCGAGAAAACTTAAAATTTGTTTACCTAATGCTGATTTCGTCCTCTGGCTTGTCCAAGGTAAAAGACTCAGTAACAGAAAAAATTTTCTTTGGCAACGAACCTTCTGCCGAGTTACTTGCAATCCTTACTATCTACCTTGTGCAAGGAATCTTGGGTTTGGGGCGTTTAGCCGTCAGCTTTTTCCTTAAAGATGAACTGGGGCTAACTCCGGCTCAGGTTTCAGCACTAATGGGCATTGTCGCCCTACCTTGGATTATCAAGCCACTGTTTGGTTTTATGTCAGATGGCTTGCCCATATTCGGCTATCGACGGCGTCCATACTTGGTTTTATCCGGGATACTGGGAGCTATTTCCTGGGTAAGTCTCGCAACAATAGTTCACACTCCGGTAACAGCTACGTTAGCGATCGCTCTTGGTTCTCTGTCTGTCGCCGTCAGTGACGTAATTGTTGACTCCCTGGTTGTCGAACGCGCCAGAGGAGAATCTCAAGCAGCAGCAGGTTCCCTACAATCCCTTAGCTGGGGTACTGTAGCCTTAGGAGGCTTAATAACCGCTTACTTCAGTGGTGTGCTGCTAGAGCATTTCACCACCCGTACTGTATTTGGGATTACCGCCTTATTCCCTCTCCTCGTCTCAGCAGTGGCTTGGTTGATTGCTGAATCACCCGTAAGCAAAACCAAGGAAGATAACAATAGCAGCAACTCCCCAACAATCAAGCATCAATTGGGGCAATTACGCAAAGCCGTTTCTCAAAAAGCAATTTGGCTACCGACAGCGTTTCTCTTCATCTTGCTAGCTACGCCAAGCGCTGACTCAGCCTTTTTCTTCTTCACCACGAACGAACTACACTTTCAACCAGAATTTTTGGGGCGGGTGCATTTGGTAACGAGTGTCGCTTCCCTAGTTGGTGTTTGGATTTTCCAACGTTTCCTGAAAACTGTTCCCTTTCGGGTGATTTTTGGTTGGAGTACAGTCCTCTCAGCCGCATTAGGAATGTCGATACTGCTGCTGGTAACTCACACAAACCGGACTCTGGGTATAGATGACCGCTGGTTTAGTCTGAGTGATAGTCTAATTCTCACCTTGATGGGGCAAATTGCCTACATGCCTGTGTTGGTGCTAGCAGCAAGGCTTTGTCCCCCTGGAGTGGAAGCAACATTCTTTGCCGTGTTGATGTCCGTGACAAACTTGGCAAGACTGGTTTCCCACGAACTGGGGGCAGTGCTGACGCAATGGCTGGGGATTACCGAAACTAATTTTGATGCCCTCTGGCTGTTAGTAATCATTACGAACCTTAGCAGGCTGCTGCCATTGCCATTCCTCAACTGGCTACCAGCGGGGGATTCTCAAGGCGAGACAGCGAAAACATTGCCACCAGCTTCAGCAAAGAATAATGTAGAACAAACATTTGTGCCTGATTTCGTGCCTGAGTTGATGATGCGAGAACCAGAATCAAAACCAGTTGAATAGCTAAGAAAGAATTTCGCGCAAAGACGCGCTTGTCGCTAAAGAATCTTTTCGTGCCTTTGCTGCTTCCCAGGCTCACTCTGGGAATGTCAGCCCACAGAATTCATTTCCACCCAGAGCGTGGGAACGAGAAAAAAATCTAAAATATAAAATTGGTATGCAAAGTTTTCAACTTTACGAACGTGCTTCTATTCCAGAAAAATCCTACGCACGCGGGGATTGGCAGAATGGATATCAATCTCTAAAAGAAGAATTTGATTATTGGATTGATGATGTAGAAGGAGAAATTCCTTCAGAACTGGAAGGTACGCTATTTAGAAATGGTCCCGGTTTGCTGGATGTAAATGGGCAACACATTCATCACCCCTTTGATGGCGATGGAATGATTAGCCGCATTTCATTCTCGAATGGTCGCGCCCACTTCCGCAACCGCTTTATCCGCACAGAAGCTTATTTAGAAGAACAAAAAGCTGGTAAAATTCTTTATCGCGGTGTATTTGGTACGCAAAAACCCGGCGGTTGGCTGGCTAACATCTTCGACTTCAAACTCAAAAATATTGCCAACACCAACGTTATCCATTGGGGTAATAAACTTTTGGCACTATGGGAAGCAGCAGACCCCCATCGCCTTGACCCCTACACATTGGAAACTTTGGGGAAAGAACACTTCAACGGTGTTTTGTCAGAAGGTGAAGCTTTCGCTGCACATCCACGCTTTGACCCGCATTGCGATCAAGATAACGGTGCGCCTTGCTTGGTAAACTTTTCTATTAAGCCAGGACTATCCACCACAATTACTATTTTCGAGTTAGATCCTACTGGCAAGGTTATCAGAAAGCACGCTCATAGTGTTCCTGGTTTCTGTTTCATCCACGATTTCGCGATTACTCCAAATTACTGTATACTCTTTCAAAATCCCGTTGCCTTCAATCCCATACCTTTCGCTTTGGGAATCCGTGGTGCTGGAGAATGTATTAAGTTTCAGCCAAATCAGCCAACTCAGATTATAATCATTTCCCGCAACCCCAAAGAAAAGGGCATACAAATTTTAGAAACTCAATCGGGTTTTGTCTTTCACCACGCCAATGCTTTTGAGCAAGGTGATGAGATTGTTGTTGACTCAATTTGTTACGAATCTTTTCCAGAAGTAGAACCCGAAAGCGATTTTCGGCAAGTTAATTTTGATGCACTTTCACCTGGGCATTTATGGCGGTTTCATCTCAACCTCAAGGATAAGACGGTGCGACGGGATTTGCAGGTAAGCCAGTGTTGCGAGTTCCCCACCATGCATCAGGATAAAGTGGGTCGCCCCTATCGTTATTTATACATGGGTGCGGCTCATGGAGAAAGTGGAAATGCGCCGTTGCAAGCTTTTCTGAAGGTTGATTTAGAGTCGGGGGAAAAACAACTTTGGAGTGCTGCACCTCGTGGGTTTGTCAGTGAGCCGATTTTTGTACCACGTCCTGGTTCTGAAAAAGAAGATGATGGTTGGGTGCTTTCCTTAGTTTATGATTCGACTGATCATCGCTCAGATGTGGTGATTTTGGATGCCAGTGATTTTAATAAAGGAGCGATCGCTCGTTTGCATCTCAAGCATCATGTTCCTTATGGTCTGCATGGAAGCTTTACTTCTGAGGTGTTTGCACCAACTTAATCGCTTGTTTGGGTGAAGCAGCAATAGATGAATGAATAATAACCACAGATGGACACAGATAAACACAGATGGTTCTTCTGTGTGTTTATCTGTGGTTTTAAATATGGGATATTTTGACTTGCAAACCATCGCGAGGATCGGGTGTAGGAATCATTATCATATCTAAGTTTTGTCCTGGCACGAGTTCCCATTCATACTCGCGGATCAAGAGCGCTGCAAACAGCTTCATCTCTAATTTTGCAAATTCCTTACCCAAACATTCGCACATTCCACCACCAAACGGTATATAGCCAAAGGGTTTTGTTTTATCTTCAGCCCGTTCTTGAGCAAAGCGTTGCGGGTCAAAATTATTTGCTTCAGTATATATATTGATATCTTGATGTGTCCTACTTACTTGATAGAGGGCAGACCAGCCTTGGGGAATAAAATAGCGATCGCACTCACACCCTTTGATCACTTCTCGAAAGGCACCTCCTACCGGGGGAATCAATCGCAAAGCTTCCTTGATGACTAATTCGAGATAGTTCATCTGCTTGAGATGTTCTAATGTCACTGGTTCCTGAAACCCCAGTTGCTGTTGTTCTGCACGAGCCGTGGCGAGAATGTCTGGATGTTGGACTAATAAAAGACATAAAGAAGCGATCGCTGATGTCAACGTCTCATGACCAGCAAACAGCAATGTCAGCAGCTGGTCTTTAAGTTCGCTCAAGCTTAAGCTTTCACCATCGTCGTCTCGCGCTTGCAAAAGTATTCCCAAAGCATCCTGACTCGAAGACGGATAGATAAATAGTTTAGTTTTATCTATTTGAGACTACCCAATTAGCCTAGAGTCTCTCAAAAAACTGTAACGAAATTTACAAAATTTAGATTTTTATTATAAAAAAGGATAAGCTAGCCATATATGTATCCGGTTAGCGAAGATACCGCTATTGGGAGAAGATTTTATGGTTACAACACCGCTGCTACCGCTGGAAAGTCCTACTCCGGCGCACATTTGCCCATTTGACCAAGCCTGTAGCTACCTAGAGCAGGCGGCGCGGGAATTAAACTTAGATCAAGGTCTGTTGGAAATACTCAGTTACCCACGTAAGGTAGTCACAGTTTCTATTCCTGTAAAACGGGATAATGGTGAAGTGCAAGTTTTAGCTGGACATCGAGTGCAGCACTCGGATGTTTTAGGTCCCTACAAAGGTGGCATTCGTTACCATCCGGCTGTGACGCTGCGGGAGGTGTCAGCCCTAGCAATGTTGATGACTTGGAAATGTGCGCTGTTAGGTATTCCCTACGGTGGTGCTAAGGGAGGCATTGCTATAGATCCAAAACGTTACAGCGTCGGCGAATTAGAACGAATTACCCGGCGTTACATTAGCGAGTTAATTAAAGATATCGGTCCCAGTGTGGATATACCCGCACCAGACATGGGTACTTCTGCCCGTGAGATGGCTTGGATGATGGACACCTACTCTGTGAATGTTGGTCATGCTGTGCCAGGAGTTGTGACTGGTAAGCCGCTTTCGATTGGTGGTTCGCGGGGACGGGAAATGGCAACCGGACGCGGTGTAATGATTGTAGTACGTGAGGCGTTAAGCGATCGCTCTCAATCTCTAGCAGGAACGCGGATAGTAATTCAAGGTTTTGGTAATGTAGGTAGTGCAGCGGCTTTATTGCTACATCAAGCGGGAGCGAAAGTTATCGCTGTCTCCACAGGTTCAGGAGGAGTTTTTTCGGAAACTGGTCTTGATATCCTTGCATTGAAAGCTTATGCTGCCCAGAACCGTAAAAGTATTATTGGTTTCCCGCAAGCATCAACAATTAGCAATGACGAGTTACTAACTTTACCTTGTGATGTGTTAATTCCAGCGGCTTTGGAGAATCAAATCACTGAAAAAAATGTCAATCAAATCCAAGCGCAGATTGTTGCAGAAGCGGCTAATGGTCCTGTGACACTTGAAGCGGATCGAGCGTTAGAAGCGCGGGGTGTAACCGTATTACCGGATATTTTAGCGAATGCGGGCGGTGTTGTGGTGAGTTATTTGGAGTGGGTACAAGGTCTTTCTTACCTATTTTGGGATGAGGAACGTGTCAACCGGGAAATGGAACAATTGATGGTGCAAGCTTACCGTCAAGTGATTCAACACTCGAAGGTGCGGCAGATTCCTTTGCGGTTAGCAGCTTATACTTTGGGGGTTGGTCGTGTAGCGCAAGCGTTGAATGACAGGGGACTTTATCCTTAAATGGTGAGTTGCGGAATATCCCAATGTCTATTCTTCACGATGGCAAGAATTATCTTATAAAGAGACGCGATTTATCGCGTCTTGGGTCATTTCTACGACGTTTGTCTAATAGACATTTCCACAAATTAATTATGCATTGTCCACTTCTTTCTCCCGCGAAACCGAATCAAAAATTTGTTGTGCAGCCAGGTTTAATTGTGGGAAGGTAGGGGATTTAATTAAGTCATTCCCTTGGAACATTTTTTTTACATATTCCCCATCGATTAGCTCGCATACAAAGATAGTGGGTTGTTTGGGATAACCGATAAAATCACGTCCACCCAAAGCAGCATAATATACAATCCAGTATTCTGGGATACTCATACCTTCATAGTCACGAAGTTTGTCGTAGTAGTCGTCTTGCCAGTTGGTGCTAACCCTTACGGGTTCGTCAGTTGCTACAACGCGGGGAACCCGCGCAACGCACTGACTCACAACTTCTACTATTAATTTGACACTTAGTGCGTTTTGAATAATTGATTCAGTTTCCCACCGTGTCTCAGTACCGATTGTTTCTTCATTCAAAATAATAATGTCCGGTTCGTAACCCGACTTATCACGGTGCGGTTTAACAATTGATTCTCTGGGAATAAACCAATTACCACGATTACCCATTTCTCTAATGGTTATTCCTAACTCGAAGATAAGAAAGCCTGTTAATTTTGAATGCTTTCCTCTAGGTTTAGGCATCTCAACAATTACCCCATCATGCAATTCGTAGCGGACTTCCGAGTTTTCTGGATACCATTCGATAAACTCATCAAAGGTATATAAATTTGGTTCGCTTTGGGAGTTTTGAAAGTGTGATAGAAGTTGGGCATCAGTGGTTATACCAGCTTTTGCCAAGTCAGTATTGGCAGCACGATAGAAATTAGCATCGAACACGTTTCCAATGGACAGAGACATGATCAAACTCCTTAATTTACGTGTTTATACTCTTGGTTTACTTATTATCTCAACTTTTGACACTATTTTGTTGCTCAAAACTCCTAACTTATACGGTGGTATGAGCCAATATGTGTAATAAAAAACACTTTGAAAATAAATATTGCAGAAACTGCTTGTTTGTCAAAATACCGAACTGTCTGGAAATCGTCTATGTACTTGTGTATCCTTTATACGGACGGGATTATTCACGTCTGTACAGTAGGGAAGGGTGCATTATCTGATACAAAATATTTTATCTGGGTTGTGAGTTTAAAGCTTGCCTTTGAACTCCACCCTTTTTTAAGTATTAATACGTATAGCAAATTTAACTTAATTAATATTAACCGCAGATGTAGACGCGGAGCGGTGAAGCAGCGCGGTCTTCTCCCAAAGGGAGAGGCTAGCGCCAAGGGGAGGCAGTGCGTTGCGGGGGTTCCCCCCGTTGTAGCACCTGCCGTGGTTTCCCCCATGAGCGACTGCTGAACCCGAAGGGCTTCCCGCAGGGTACGCGGATAAACGCGGATGATGAATAATTATTAATTATCTGCGTCCATCTGTTACAGGGTGCGGTTGAAATAGGAGTATCCAATTGTGCAGCCGGATTTATTAGGCTTGGAAATTACTAAGGGGGAACTCAGACGCTTAACTGGATTCGATCCAGATGATGTCTTCCGACCCTCTATTATCAAAGATAAACAAAAACGATGGGGATTTTTTCTCAACGAAATGGTTGTCGCTTTAGCACTCACCCCCATAATTGTCGGGTTTATTTATGCTTTTATTATTTTGCCGACAATTGGTTCTTCAATTGTATTAGGAATCTGCTTACTAACTATCGTGCCAATTACTGTGCTTTTTGGGCGTTGGTTGTGGCGGCGAAAAACCTGTCCCCACGCACTAACAATACTTTTAGATGAAGTTGATAAATATCATGGAGTTATTCAAGCAATAGATATTAACGATCAACTCGCAACATCTGGGAATGAAAGTAGCATCAATGATAGAGACAATGTTATCGCGGCTTTGCAACTTATTAGAGAAGATTTAGTTCGCGCTATGAAAACAGAGCGAATTTTGCGAGATAATAAAAAATTACTGGCGAATAACCAAGAGTTATTTGTGAATAATTTGGCGAATCTGCAAGCTTTACAAGTTAGTAGTCAGGCAAGCGAATACGCTCAACTTCTCAATGAATCATTGCAGATTGCCGTTGAGGTACAAGCCGAGATAAGAAAGTTACATTCTTCTAGTTGATTTTAATGAGCAAAAAACCGAAAATAATTGTCTTGGATGATGACCCCACGGGTTCTCAAACAGTCCATAGCTGCTTGCTGCTGATGCACTGGGATGTGAACACTTTACGCAGTGGATTACGGGATGATTCACCGATTTTATTTGTGCTGACTAATACAAGGTCACTACCTCCAGAGTCAGCCGCATCTGTAACTAAAGAAGTTTGCCAGAATTTAAAATTAGCGTTAAAAGCGGAAGAAATTAACGATTTCCTGATTGTAAGTCGTTCTGATTCAACTTTGCGGGGACATTATCCCATTGAAACTGACGTTATCGCCGCTGAACTCGGTCCATTTGATGCTCATTTTCTCGTACCCGCGTTTTTTGAAGGAGGACGCATCACTCGCGATAGTATACATTACTTAATTATGGACGGTGTACCCACCCCAGTTCATGAAACTGAATTTGCTCGTGATTCGGTTTTTGGCTACCATCACAGTTACTTACCTAAGTATGTAGAAGAAAAAACTCAAGGACGTATTAAAGCTGATGCGGTAGAAAGATTTTTACTCGCTGATATTCGTGCTGGTAGTTTAGAAAGGCTAATGAAACTCACTAGTAATGAGTGCGCTGTCGTTGACGGTGAAACTCAAGCTGATTTAAATCGCTTTGCGGAAGATGTGCTGAGTGCTGCGAGTCAAGGAAAACGCTTTTTGTTTCGCAGTGCTGCGAGTATTTTAACTGCTTTGGCGGCATTACCGGAGCAAGCGATCGCCCCCGAAAATATGGGTTCTTATGTACGCTCAGGCAAACCAGGTGCAGTGATCGTCGGTTCTCATGTCACAAAAACCACTCAGCAGTTAGAAAAATTATTACAAGCTGACGGTACAGCCGGAATCGAAGTAAATGTACAAAGATTGGTTGATGAGCCAAATCAATCTGCTACACTACTAAGCGAGATTCTTGAAAGTACACAAACGGCACACAAAGCTGGAAAAACACCAGTAGTTTATACCAGTCGTCAAGAACTTAGTTTTAAAGATGTAAAAACACGGTTGGACTTTGGAGAAAAGGTTTCCGGCTTATTAATGGATATTGTCCGGGGTCTACCATCTGATATAGGATTCTTAATCAGCAAGGGTGGGATTACCTCAAAC
Organism: uncultured bacterium; assembly: GCA_964245695.1. Taxonomy (GTDB): domain Bacteria; phylum Cyanobacteriota; class Cyanobacteriia; order Cyanobacteriales; family Nostocaceae; genus Hassallia. The sequence continues at coordinate 12,854 of CAXTNZ010000122.1, forward strand.
GATGTCTTAAGTAATGGTCTAGCTTTGACATCAGCGCGTTTACTCGGTCAAATTTTAGCTGGTTGTTCGATGGTGATTACTCCATCGGATCATCCCCAGTTCCCTAAGTTGCCAGTGGTGCTATTTCCGGGTAATGTCGGTGATGCTGATGCCTTGGCGACTGTTTATCAAAGATTGACTAAAAATACTGGGTGAGGATGTTGTTGCAAAATGCAACTAATCTAATATTGGTAATTGCTTAGTGTGTTCGTTGCGTCTTTTGGCTGGTGTTGCATGACTCCTGATTATGCTGTCTCCGATTTAGAGTCAAATTCTGCGGTTAATAACGCAGAGTCAATCTCTAATTTTTCTGATTTAGAGGCAAATTCTACCCCTTCTGAGCGAGAGTTAGATTCTACTGCTTCTGATGTGGAGTCAAATTCTGTCCTTCCTGATCCAGAGGTAGATTCTGTCCTTGTGTATTTAAAGGCAAATTCTGCTTCTACTGACGATGAGGCAAATTCTGCTGTCAGTAACGCCGAGTCAAATTCTAACCTCGCTGATTCTGATGTAGATTTCACTGAGTTACCGTTAATAGAAAATACATTAAATAACAATATCCAAGTCCAGTGGAAAAGTGAGGAGGGACGACTATTATTAATTTTGCCAACAGAATCTCAAGTGCCTCCCTCGGAAGTGACTTGGTCTGAGATTTGGCAACAGATGAAGCTGCGGCTCAAGGGTGGCGATCGCCTTCGTTTACCCAACACACCAGTGCATTTGGTAGCACGCGATCGCTTGTTGGATACCAGACAACTTCAAGAACTCGCCGAGTCTTTAAATGAAGTTCAACTTCAGTTAAAATCTGTTTCTACCAGCCGTCGCCAAACAGCGATCGCTGCTGTATCATCAGGCTATTCTGTAGAACAACTACAGCGAGAACCAACTCTCTTGTCTGGGTCGGCAATAGCCGCACAACCCCTAGCAGATGCCCTCTATCTCCAAATGACCGTACGTTCTGGAGTAGAAATTCGTCATCCTGGTAGTGTGATTATCTTGGGAGATTTAAATCCAGGTGGTATTGTAGTCGCAGATGGAGATATTCTAGTTTGGGGTCGTCTACGTGGAATTGCTCACGCCGGTGCAGGGGGCAATCGCGAGTGTCTGATTATGGCTGTGCAAATGGAACCAACCCAGTTGCGAATCGCAGATGCTGTCGCCAGGGCACCAGAAAAATCACCGATGCAGTTTTATCCGGAAGTAGCACATATTACGCCCGAAGGAATTCGCATCTCTAAAGCAAGTGATTTTTCTCGCTCCCAATTAAGTAGGATTAATCAAGATCCATAAATCTTTATCTTTCTATATTTCCTGATTCCTAATTGAGCGCGGTTCGATCATGACTCGCATTATTGTTACTACCTCCGGCAAAGGAGGCGTGGGTAAAACGACAGTTTCCGCAAATCTGGGTATGACTTTAGCCAAAATGGGGCGTCAAGTAGCCTTGGTTGATGCGGATTTTGGTTTGAGAAATTTGGATTTGTTGCTAGGGCTAGAAAATCGCATCGTTTACACGGCGGTGGAAGTTCTAGCAAGAGAGTGCCGTTTAGAACAAGCTTTAGTTAAAGATAAGCGGCAGCCAAATCTCGTGCTTCTGCCCGCAGCCCAAAATCGCACCAAAGATGCAGTAACTCCCGATCAGATGAAGTTATTGGTGAATGCACTGGCGCAAAAGTATCAATATGTTTTAATTGATAGCCCAGCGGGAATTGAAATGGGGTTTAAGAATGCGATCGCCCCAGCCAAAGAAGCCTTAATTGTTACCACCCCAGAAATTGCCTCAGTCCGTGACGCTGATCGCGTAGTTGGGTTACTAGAAGCACAAGGCATCAAGCGCATTCATTTAATAATTAACCGTATCAGACCCGCAATGGTTCGTGCAAATGATATGATGTCAACTCAAGATGTTCAGGAACTTCTAGCAATTCCCTTGATTGGCGTAATACCTGACGACGAGCGCGTTATTGTCTCAACCAATCGCGGCGAACCTTTGGTATTAAGCGAAAATCCCTCTTTAGCTGCCACAGCTTTTGAAAACATTGCTCGTAGATTGGAAGGGGAAACGGTCGAATTTCTTCAGTTTGACTCATCCAATGACAATATCTTCACTCGTCTGAGAAGATTATTGTGGACAAAGATTGTTTAACTTTTCCCAGTCTCCGCACACCTAGCTGCAATGATTCTCGAATTTCTAGAAAGACTTTTTTTTCGCAGTCCTGGCACCAGTCGCAAAGAAGTTAAACGCCGATTGCAATTGGTGATTGCTCATGATCGCGCTGACTTAGATCCTCAGACGTTGGAAAAAATGCGGCAAGAAATCTTAGAAATAGTCTGTCGCTACGTAGAAGTTGAGATGGATGGCTTGGAGTTTTCCCTTGAAAGCAATGAACGAACGACAGCTTTGATTGCTAATTTGCCCATCCGCCGAATTAAAGAAACTGTACCTGAGTTAGAAAGCAGCGAGAAGACTCAGTAATTTTACGGTTTGTTATTTGTCCTTTGTCATTTGACCCTTCGGGTGACGCTCCTGCGTCGAAGATCGCTTCCGCAGAGCGGACGAGGAGCGCGAACGCTAACACCAGGTGCGCGGAGTAGCGGGAAACCCGTACAACGCACTGGTTCACCAATGACTAATGACTAAAAAAATTCCCGTTATAGCTTGCGACTACAACGGGAGGATGATAAGAAGATTTTGTATAAACTATCGATAAGCAACTTGTGGACCTGCCCAAACTTGTGTTACCTGATCTCCATAAGTAGTAGGCTGATCTATCTCCGTTGCAGCTCCAGTCTTGCCTTCACTAGAAACTGTCACTAAGGGCCAGTTTTCATCTCCTAGTTGACCAGTGCGGAACATCACATTATCAGGCTGTGCTTTGCTCCAACCTAACAACACGGAAATTTTATCGTGCTCTTGTTCCTCACCAGTAACAGCAGCATTTTCCTGACTGCCTGGAGCAACAATATTGGTATTATTTTTTTGTCGATCCCAAATTACTGCTCGATCAGAAGCGTCGGATGTATTAAATAATCCTTCAAATCTACGTGCTAAAAAGCGATCGCCCTTTTGAGACCAGCTAACAGGAACTAAAACCCCAATTGTCCCCTCTGCGTTAGAATCTGGCGATGACACTTTCACCTTTAATAGCGCATCCCTGTTATAAGAAGTTGAGGACACCACCCGTAAATTCTTGGTTTGCCGATCTTCAATAAACAGAACACTGCTGACACGGCTATTGTGCATTTCCGGTTTCACTTCTAGTTGTACGCGGCTGTAAACAGCATACCTACCATCCGGAGAAACTACAGGTACACTGCGGTAGTAGCGCACTCCACCACCCTTAGAAGCCATAGCCTGTTGAGTAGACTGTATCCATTCCCAAGGAATAGGATAAGGACTTCCTATCGGATCTGCCTGTGCTGTTTGAGACTCATCAGCCTCTCCCGCAACATGTATGTCCCTCGTGGTAGGTTGTACTCCCTTGATCACAGGCGCGATTTTCGCTGCTTCCAATGATTCAGCAGGCACTATTGCCACAATAGTATTTTCACTTGTCAAAGACTTAATTCTGGCAGCTTTCAATCTTTGTACTAAATCAACTTGACTATCAGATACCTTTGGCGATGGTGCGAGTTCAACCTCTGCCAAGGGATCAGGAGTAGGCACCTCTTCCTTTATCAATGGTGCGGGTCCTACTGCTACCAATGAATCAACAGCAGGTTCCTTTTTGGACAGAGAATCATCTGCTGTCAAAGGCGGCATTTTCTCTGCTTGTAATAATTGCGGTTGGGCAACAGCAGCCATTTCCATTGACTCTGAGTCAGATTCTCTTGTCTCTGGAGTGATTTTAGCTGCCTGTGATTGTTTGGCTGAAGTAGAGTGACCTGAAGCAGCCACTACGGGTGCGATCAAAAGCGCAACGACAACACACTTGGTGAATGGTTTCACGCGGAACCATTCCGACAGCAAAGGGGTTTTAAGCATGTTTTGACTCTCTAGAGGGCGGTTGCTGTGTGAGGAGCAATGCCAAGACAGCAATGGGGCAAGCTACATTATATGTATAACAACAAACTAATTGGTTGAGCGAGATAATTTCTGCAAATTTTGCACAGTTTTACATTAATCAGGTATCATCATTTACACTTAAGTGCAAAGTCCTGACTTTATCCGAGAATATGCGAGCAAGGTACTGATGCAGTTCACAGAATTATTGACATCCAGAAAAATCCGCCAATGCTTACACCGAACTACACCAAAATACAGGGAACTTTAAAAGCATGTTGAGCGCATCAGTTGTACTTACCACTGTTACTGGCAACCTTTGATCATCTGGCTTGGCTGAGAGAGGGTAGCGTTAGCGAAAGCTAACCTATAGAAGGTGAGCCTTTTTTATCCTTCTGCTACACACCAGACCCCGATAACTGTAAAAGTATGACGTTACTTTAAAATTTGGCCAATAAACGCACAACTAATACTACTCAAAAAGCATCAGTGACATCTACCACTAGACATAAATTGCAATCTTCTTTGCCTGGATTGCTTTTGAAGTTGCAATGCAAGCGATCGCGCACTACTACTTATTGATAGACTCAACTACAACTAAAGCCGAACTTGCAGAAACTATGAAAAAGCATATTTACGTACATAAAATCATAGCGTGTCCTTAGACATCGCTAGGAAATTAGGTTCGCCAAAAGCAGATGCGGTTGATACTGGCTTATCTGCCAGATTATTTATTATAACCCTGGTTAGCAATGCTGTCTTTTACTAGCACCAAATTATTTTAGCGCCAAACAAGCAAGTTATAGAAACACTCGGTAAGCGTAAAACTCAGTGGCGTTGATTCCCTGAGATATAAGCGACGCGAGCGGTTTTAACCTCATTTATCCAGTTTTTAGAAAGCGTCCCGAACCTCTATAAATACATTGTATAATGTATCTAAGGAGGAAAAACGATGTTAATTTTAACTTACGAGTATAAACTTAAACCAAATAACCGCGAAAAAGTAATCTTGGAAAATTGGTTAGAAATCAATCGCAAGGTATATAATTACGCACTTTCAGAGCGTAAAGCTTGGTTTAAATCTCGTAGTTGTCAAATTAACGCGTGTTCCCTACATAGTGAATACATTATTCCTGCGGATGCTCCTAGACCTACCTACTACCATCAAAGTAAATCGCTCACAGAAGCTAAAAAGGAAATACCTGAACTTCGTCGCGTTCAGTCACAAGTACTGCAACAAACATTGATAAGGTTGGAAAAAGCTTTTGTGTCAATGTGGGAGCAAAATCACGGTTTCCCTAGGTTTAAAAAACCAGGTGCAATGCGTTCTTTTGTATTCCCACAGATGAAACCAGAAGACCTAGATGAAGACCAAATTAAACTGCCTAAAATTGGTTGGGTAATCTTTCGACCATCTAGACCGATACCTGAAGGTGGAAAGTTAAAGCAGGCTTGTATTGTTAAACGTGCTTCGGGATGGTATGTGATGTTGACCCTCCAATGGGATGTATCTGTACCATCTTCAATGCCTCACGGTGAAGCAATGGGAGTGGATGTAGGGTTAACAAGCTTTGTAGCTACTTCCAACGGGTTAAACGTCAAGCGACCTAAGTTCTTTGTAGACCTCCAACGCAAGCTTAAATCGCTGCAACGCATGGTTAGTCGCAAGAAAATAGGGTCTAGTAATTGGCGTAAAGCGCAACATAAAGTAGCGAAACTACATGAACACATTGCTAATACAAGAAAAGACTTCCACTGGAAAGTAGCCCACCGACTTTGCGATCAGGCTCAAACAATATTTGTTGAGGATTTAAATCTTGTTGGGCTATCTCGTGGGATGTTAGGCAAGCATTGTTTAGATGCGGGATGGGGGCAATTTTTTCAAATTTTTGAACAATGCTGCTTTAAGCGCGGAGTCTATTTCCAAAAGGTTAATAGTAGAAAGACGAGTCAGATTTGCCCAAACTGTCAAACAGAAACAGGGAAAAAGACACTTTCTGAGCGTGTTCATGCTTGTTCAAATTGCGGCTACACCACCGATAGAGATGTGGCAGCCGCACAGATAGTCTGTCAAAGAGGACTTGCAGCCGTGGGATACACGGTCAAGATGCTTAGTGAGGGTAAATACACTGGTATCCCCGTGACCCAAGAATCTCAGTCACGAAGCGTGCTGAGAGTGTCAATTTAGTTAAAGTGATTGCTATGCAAAATTATTAAGGACTCTTGACTGGGGCTTTGAAGGTTATTCCTAATCCCTAATCCAAGCGTCCCTAATCCCTAATCCCTAATCCTTTATGAAAGTCGTATTTTTTGGCACTCCCCAGTTTGCTGTGCCTACCCTGGAAAAATTGCTGAATCATCCTGAATTTGAAGTATTGGCAGTAGTTACCCAGCCAGATAAACGCCGGGAACGCGGAAATCAATTAACACCTTCACCCATAAAAACTGTCACCACTGCTGTTAACCTGCCAGTATGGCAACCCCAGCGGTTGAAAAAAGATAGTGAAACTTTAACCCAACTCAAAAAATCAGAGGCAGATGTATTTGTCGTCGTTGCCTATGGGCAGATTTTATCTCAAGAAATCCTGGATATGCCCAAATTGGGTTGTATTAATGTACATGGCTCGATTTTGCCCAAGTATCGGGGTGCAGCTCCGATTCAATGGTGTTTGCATAACGGCGAGAGGGAAACTGGGATCACAACAATGTTAATGGATGCGGGGATGGATACTGGAGCAATGCTGCTCAAAGCAACTACACCGATAGAATTGCTGGATAATGCCCAAGATTTGGCAGATAAACTAGCTGTAGTAGGCGCAGATTTGTTGGTGGAAACCTTGTTTAAGCTTGAACGCCAGGAAATTGAATTAATTCCTCAAGAAAATAGCGAAGCTACTTATGCGCCTTTGATTAAAAAGCCGGATTATAAGTTGGATTGGTCAAAGAGCGCTATACAATTACACAATCAAATCAGAGGTTTTTACCCGAACTGCACCGCCACCTTTCGCAACCAACCGCTGAAAATCACTGCAACCGCTCCCCTTGGTTC
>CAXTNZ010000122.1:19954-20222 GCA_964245695.1 uncultured bacterium
CTGAAACATAAATTACCTGTGTCAACAAGATCAAGTAGTTTTGGAGAAGTGGTAAGCATTGCCAAGGGAATTGGAGCGATCGCTCAAACTGGCGATGGTTTGTTACTATTACGAGAAGTTCAGCTAGCTGGCAAACGTCCTCAGTCAGGATGGGATTTTGTTAATGGTACGCGTTTAACTGTAGGAGAAGTGTTTGGCGCTGGTAGTTAGAACAGGGGAGAGGGAGGGATGGGGGGGGGGAGGTTGCCAGATACGCCTATGTAGAGTG
>CAXTNZ010000123.1:0-11999 GCA_964245695.1 uncultured bacterium
AATGCGAGGGGATCGGTGAAGAATTGAAAGTGATAGGGAGTTATGTGGTTAATGTAATCTTCTAAAACAATCTTGAGAAATTCAGCCATCACAATATTTCTCGCCGTTTGGAAAAGGCGTTCATCGTCCCAAGTTGGATAATTTTTTGTCAAGAGATCGCACACGCGATTATGTTCCCTTAAGGAAAGAACATTCAGCATGACATAGCCGATTTGCACGTTTGCTCGTTCTATTTCTAACCCCATCGCAAACAACTTCTGTTTCTTTTCTGGAGGGAACGTTTCTGCTTTTGGGGTGTCGTCGGTGTAAAGATGGGGCAACCCGTTAAATTCTTCTTTGGGTTTTCCATCTTCGTCATAATAAAAGAGAGGATATTCTTCCCCATTAAGAATTTGGCTTTTTAGCTTTCCGCCTTGATACGATCGCAGCAAATGTGTAATCTTGGGATTTAACCCATAGACATTGCACATATCGATGTGGTGGTTGGAACTATTCCTGCGTGGATCGAAGCGATCGGTTCTAAGAAAGCTATCTGTAAACCATTGAACAAAATAGGGAAACATTAGGGAGGATTTGGGCGAGTATTTCGTCTCCCCAGTTTTGCGATACAAAATCTCCAAATCTTTAATCGGCGGCAGATTTTTCTCGAACTTTTCAGCGGGCGTTAAATTAATGCCGATATAGTTTTCATTGGTCAAGGGTTTCCAATCTAGCGGTGGTAGTTGGAGTCCCGAATATGTTCGATCGATCAACGAATCCCAGGATGTATAGGGAGACATTGTACTAAACGGATATGGACGAGTCGGAATTTTTAAGATGGCATTGTTAGTGAGAGTTTTATTGACTTTTCTGGCGAGACCTGGGTTGCTTTGAATAAAGTTCCAAATTGGTTTAAAGCCGGTTAAAACAGCCGTCTCAAGTTTGTTTCTAAACCCATCTCTTGATGTGTCTCTTTTTGCGGTCATAATTGTTTCTTCTTCTAATCGCTTGTTGATTTAATCGCTTGCTTCTGTTTTAAAAGAACGTTTATTACTGCTGATGGTTTTTGCCAGGCAAAAACATCAGTAGCAGGGCTAAGGCAGCAGGCACTCCTTGAAACAACATTATTAAGAGATTATTTCAGTTTGTCGATAATCTTTTGGAGATTCTTGGGTCGATAGTCTTGGCGACTTTTCAAACGATTGATCGTGCTTTCATGTAGATCGTCAATGGCATCGCTGACTTCACGAAACTTGATTCCTGCCAATTTAAAGAATCCAATATCGTTCTTAAAGTCACATTCATAATTGGGGTTAATGCCTGTCGGAATCACACTTGGATCTAAGTCAAGCCCCAATTCCAGGACACTAATGGAATCAATCATCCACTGTAACGCAGCATCTGATAAGCCACTGTGTTCTTCGGTTCCACCACCAACGCAACCATGCCCACCTGGAAACCACTTTTGAATCACCCGTTGGTTTTCAGCCTCAGGATGCTTCTTCATAGGAGTTACATCAAAGACTTCGCGGATTTCGTCGATCGCCACAGCGTGCAATGCATTCTGAACACATTTGTTTAAAGTAGTGTCATGAAATCTGTAGCGCTTATTCAGCTGCTCGTGCAACTTGCTGAAGGCGGGTATCCCAGGAATACCAAGGGCACCGACGGTGTCAAAACAACCGACCAAGGTGATAGGGACGCGCTCTCCGTAAGTTTGACGGTATTCGCTTGCTTCCTGATCTCTGGGTTTAATACCTCGGTTACGGTAAAGCTCGTAAGCTTCATGTGCTTTGGTGACATGGGGACGGTCTAAAAGACCGGAGCAATAGATCATCCCCGCTAGACTCCTAACTGTGTAAGCACCGCGACTGAAGCCGAACAGATAGATTTCGTCACCAGGAACATAGTTGAGACTAAGAAATCGGTAGCCATCTTCTATATTTCTATCAATTCCTAGTCCGGTAGCTCCACCTAAAACCTTTTGACTCTCGGTTCCAATGCCCTCGTCATAAAACACGACCTGTGTAACCCCGTCATGGGCGATCGGTTTCACGGATTGAGCCAGCTTAACTATATTGCTTGGGTAAGGACTTGTTAACTGTTGCCAGGTCCCATCACAGCAAATAACAAGACGTTTCATAAAAAATCTTACTTTTTCCTTTAATGCTATTTTCGTTCAGCCAAAGAGTTTTATGGGAAGACAGTATATTACTAGAAATCCCCATCGAATCGTTTATCTTCTATTTACTTGTAAATGGAAGTTTTATTTGACTTAAAGAATTCTATAACAACAATCCTTGAATTAATTGTTAAAAAATAATAAATTAAAAAGTCAGTACGGATTTTTATCAACGGGTCGCGCACTTTCCGCGCATCGACAAAGAGCGGACTACTTTCTGCTAACTTGAGATATTCAATATAAAAAATTCGTTTTGCAGCGGGTTGTTCCTGAGTTGCTGCAACTAATAATCGAGACAAGGGGACAAGGAGGAATTATCCCATGCCCCATGCCCCATGACGGCAGGTGCTTCAAGCCGGGAAACCCGTCCAACGCACTGCCTCCCCCATGCCCTATTTATGCCTTTGCTGATGCCATTGCCATGAGTGAGTGAGAATATCTTTCAAGGAAGAATATTGAGGTTGCCAATTTAAGATTTTCCTGGCTTTGTCGCCGCTACCGATGAGTGATGGTGGATCGCCAGGACGGCGATCGCATTCTTTGACAGAAATCTCACGTCCTGTGACAAGCTTTGCCGTTTCAATAACTTCTTTGACAGAGAAGCCGTTACCATTGCCTAAATTGAAAACTTCGCTATCCCCCCCATCTAAGAGATATTTCAACCCTAAAACATGAGCGTCTGCTAAATCGTTAACGTGAATATAATCGCGAATACAAGTACCATCAGGCGTGGGATAATCAGTGCCAAAAATTGAGATAAATTCGCGTTTGCCTAAAGCTGTCTGTAGCACCAAAGGAATTAAATGAGTTTCTGGATTGTGATCTTCACCCAAGCGACCATCAGGATCGGCACCAGCAGCGTTGAAATAGCGGAAACGTACTGATTTAAAATCGTAAGCCGTATGAAAGTCAGAAAGAATCCGTTCTACCATCAACTTAGTAGCACCGTAGGGATTGATCGGATTTTGAGGATGGTCTTCGGGAATTGGGACAATTTCCGGTACACCATAAGTGGCACAAGTGGAAGAAAAGACAAATTTCTTAATAGAAGCTGCCAGCATTGCTTCTAACAACGTCAGAGTGCCGACAACATTATTGCGGTAGTATTTTGCCGGGTCAGTAACTGATTCTCCCACATAGGCGTAGGCAGAAAAGTGCATAACTGCGGCAATATTGCGGGTGGAAAATAAATTATCCAATAAAGGGCGATCGCCTGTATCTCCTTCTATCAGTTCTACCTGTAAAACCTTTTCCACCAAGTCACGATGCCCATACACGAGATTATCGAGTATTATCACCTCATAACCCGCCTGCAACAGAGCAAGCACCGTATGAGAGCCGATGTATCCCGCTCCCCCCGTAACCAAAATGCAGGGCTTTTCTGGCGACATAGTTTTTCCTTTTAATTTCACAACCTCTCAATCAATTTAAATTACTAATGGCACATTACTGATCAGGAAAATTACAAATACTGGGTGCAATATCACAAAACTGATCAGGAAAATTACAAATACTGGGTGCAATATCACAAAATTGCTCTAAAATCACTACGACGGTAGTCTTTGTGTGAGGGGAGCCACCCCCATTCTTGGGGAGTGGCGTTGTGAAGTATTTGAAGTCAGGTAACAATGAGTTTACAATTTGACAATAAAATCAATCAACTGCCCAAAAGCTCTAGGCTGACCCTTACGGGTTCGCCAGTTGCTATCTGCCGGGGAACTATGCACGGCAGTTGCGACAACGCTTGGTACCCCCAAGGGCGCATTGCCTTACCACCGCACTGGCTCACCGCACCAGAAGATTTGAGAGTAAATCTATGTTTCTACTGCTAAGCCGGGTACTTCTGTGGCTGCTTGTTGGCACTATCGTATATTCTTTGTTCCAAAGGTTCTATCCCTCTGGAACTTTTGCCGGACGATTAATCGTAGTAATTTTCTTGCTCGTCCTTACGCTGTCGTTTGTTAACCCTAACGAACCAGCGGTGGCGTCGCTGTGGAGAGTGGTGTCGTTTCCGCTCAAGCCTTTGGGAGCTTCAATTTTAATGATGATGTTTGCGGCTCAAAAACTAAAAGGTGGCGGAATAGACAAACCAGGTGGATACTTGCTCGGTTGGGCGCTGACGATTTTGCTGTTGGCAAGTACACCAGCGTTCGCCTACTTTTTGGTGAGAACACCTATAGCAATGGTGGGTGAACCCTCGCTCGCCAGTCAGGAAGTTGTCCAGAATTATCTCCTAACGAGGAGTGCGCCTGCACCAACATCTGGGACGCTGATAGCATTGGGGCAACAAAACAATGCTATCATTTCCGATGTGGTGGGCGATCGCATCTTGCCTGATTTAAATATGGATCGCTCATCTACAGCATTTAACGCCGTAGATGTTATTCCACCCTACCTGTTGCAAACTCCTACAGAGATTGGCAGACGTGGAGGGTTGAGGTTGGAAGACTTTGTACCCAGTGCGGAAACCTTGGCACTAACAACGCGAGTCTGGGAAAGTTATCTCAACCAGATTTACTTTTTCTTACGCGGTAGGTAGCGTCGCTTCGCTCCGAGGCATAAGGCACGCATGTACAATAAAGGATGCAAGCCCCTAAATTTACGGGGCAATTCTTTTGCCTTTTTACTTTTTACTTCATCGCTTTCATGAGTCGCGCCCAAAATTCCCCTGCTACTGAGTCGAGTCGGAGAGGAATAACCAACAATAGAAAAACTTTCTTTAGAAATAGAAAAAGTTTCCAGTTTCCCCACTCCCCCTTCGCCCCTCGCGGCTTCGCTCATGGGGAGCCAGTGCGCTATCGCAATAATGCCCGACTTGTAGCATAGGAGCGTGGAAACCCCCTTTCTGCGCTCTGGCTCTTTAGTTTCCAGTTTCCAGTTTCCCCAGTCCTCAAGAATGGCAAAATCACGACGACTTGCTAAACTCGGTGCTTACATGCGTCCCCATTGGCGGGAGGCGACATTAGGCATTGTCGCTTTGTTGATTGTCAACGGTTTGGGGGTTTATATGCCCTTATTAATTCGTTCGGCAGTTGACAAACTCTCAGCCAACTTCAGCTTGAACCAAGTACTAAATTATGTACTACCCATCTTCTTTCTAAGTTCGTCAATGTGGTTAATGCGTATGGCTTCCCGCATCTGGCTGTTTGGGGTGGGGCGTCAGGTGGAATTTGACCTGAAACAACGGATTTTTGAACACTTACTGAAACTAGAGCCGGCTTATTTTGCTATCAATACTGCTGGCGATTTGATTAGTAGGGCTACTAGTGATGTGGATAATATCCGCAGGTTGTTGGGTTTTGCAGTACTGAGTTTGGCAAATACTATATTTGCCTACGCCTTGACATTGCCAGTGATGCTGTCTTTAAGTGTGGATCTCACCTTAGCCTCTCTGGCAGTTTATCCTTTAATGTTTTTGTTGGTGCATCTGTTTAGCGATCGCCTGCGTAACCAACAAGCAGCAGTACAAGAGAAAATTTCCGACATCAGCGACCTTATCCAAGAGGATATCAGCGGCATTGCCTTAATTAAAATTTACGCCCAAGAGTCAAACGAACGTCGCGCCTTCGCCGAGAAGAATAAGAGTCTACTGAGGGCTAACCTGCAACTGGCGAATATCCGAAATAAATTGTTTCCTCTAATTGGTGGACTAGCCAGTCTTAGTTCGCTGATTATTATCTGGTTGGGGGCGGCGCGGATAGCTTCCCAAACTCTAGGAGTTGGCGACTTTGTAGCACTTTTGCTTTATGTAGAGCGTCTAGTTTTCCCCACCGCTTTGTTAGGATTTACAATTACGGCTTACCAGCGGGGTGAAGTTAGTATTGATCGCATTGAGGCGATTCTCTCTGTCACACCGGAAATTAGAGATGAAAGCGCTGCTATACATCTACCATTAGACAGAGTTAAAGGGGAACTGTCGGCGAAAAACCTCAGTTTCACTTACCCTGGTGCTACCACCCCAGCTTTGGACAACGTTAACTTTACCATCACTCCTGGGGAAACTGTGGCAATTGTCGGCGCGATTGGTTCGGGTAAATCAACTTTGGCGAATGCTTTACCACGCTTGTTGGATATTGAATCAGGGCAGTTATTTTTAGATGGCAAAGACATTACTCAGATAGAGCTAGCAGATTTAAGAAATGCGATCGCCTACGTTCCTCAAGATAGCTTTCTGTTCAGTACCACCATCAAAAATAATATTCGTTACGGCGACCCTTTCAGCGAACAACAAGATGTAGAATCCGCCGCCCATTTAGCACAAATTCACCCAGAAATTATTAATTTTCCGCAACAATACGAGACTTTGGTTGGAGAACGTGGTATAACTCTTTCTGGCGGTCAGCGACAACGTACAGCCTTAGCTAGGGCAATGCTTGTTGATGCGCCAGTGTTAGTTTTAGATGATGCCCTCTCCAGCGTCGATAATCAAACAGCTACACAAATCTTAAAAAATCTTTCAGGTGGTACACAACGCAAAACTGTTGTTTTTATCACCCACCAATTGTCAGCAGCAGCTGCTACTGACCGGATTATTGTTATGGACAAAGGTAAAATTGTTCAAACCGGCACTCACCTAGAACTTGTGCAACAACCGGGGCTTTATAGAACTTTGTGGAGTCAGCATCAAGTTGAGGAGTTACTACATTAATTTCTACAGATTTTCCGTTTCTTAAAAGTTAACTAACTAGGCTACAAATTAGGGATTTTTAATAATTGCTAAATAGGATAAGCGAATACCTATCGAGTGAGGTACAGTCGTAGGGGCAAAGCAATGCTGTGCCCCTACTTGAATGAAAGGTTTAAGTGTACTTCATTCAACTGAGAACTGCTATAAACGAATACCTATTAGCAATTACCCCTAAATAACAAAGCTTTTAGAAAGCTCCAACTTTTGCTAAGATGACGTAAATTGTTTTCAAAATCAACACAAAGTCATACAACGGATGCCAATTTTCTTGGTAACGCAAGTCTAAATCGACCACTTGCTCAAAATTTTTCACGCTCGAACGACCATTAACTTGCCATTCACCAGTTAAACCGGGTTTAACACTTAAACGTTGCCAGTGACGGTGATTGTAGTAAATTACTTCATCAGCAGTAGGCGGACGTGTTCCCACTAAACTCATTTCGCCTACTAAAACGTTCCAAAACTGGGGGAGTTCATCCAAGCTTGTGCTTCTTAAAAAGCGTCCCACCTTTGTGACGCGGAAGTCATTTTTATTTTTAAATAAAAGTCCGCTAGCTTCGTTATCCACTAAAGATTTTAATTTCTCCGCATCAACAACCATTGAGCGGAATTTACGGATACGGAATGGACGTCCTTGAAGTCCATAACGTTCTTGAGTAAAGAAAATTGGACCTGGACTATCGATTTTAATAGCGAGTGCTATTGGCACAAATGCGATCGCTAAAATCAAAAGTCCTATCAAGCTTCCCACAATATCTAAACAACGTTTAATTTTAGACTGCACTGATGGGTGAGGGGTAAGTTCTAATTCCCAAGCTTGAGAAGTTGCACCCTGGAAAACGGTTTTTAATGGTGTTTGGTACATTGCCAAGCCGAATATGAGCAACAAACGTAAAATTACGTAGCTTTAATTCGACTATAGACTTATCTTTATAAAAAGAAAATCCATCCCACCAGTAGATTTACTGAATCTTCATCAGGATTATTGGGATCATCATTTTTTATAAACTTAATGTAAAGTAAAGTAAATATAACTTATAGGGGATGAAAAATTGTTTCAAATGTGTTTCAACAGTATAGTTATCTGAGAATTTGCGCCTAAATGAGTGCGTATGCTGGTGAAAATTGCGAATATCAGAAATCGCCGTTAGTGAAGCACAAGCGCAAAGCTATGCTGAGAACCTCAAAAAGTTGAACTAATATCTGACACAGATGCAAAAAGCATCCTCAAACGATAGATTTTACTAGGTAATCGCTCGGATGGCATTGCTGACAAAATGCTTTCTAACAGATGCGAGTTAGGGCGAAAGCCAAATGACAACTTGAGAGCCAATACTTGATATTATTCAGCGAAACCACCGAGAAATAAAATCATAGATGGTATCATAATGGCAGCAAATGCGGGGTGCTGCTTGTATTAACTTATTCAAACATTAGTAGCGACATTCTATTATGCTCTCAAAGTTGAGTGTTGAAGACATGGTATCAGCAGGAGCCGAAGTTAAAATAAATCGCCTGGAATCCATTGTTGAGCAAATAGGGGAAGCAGTACTTGCTACCACAGAGACAATTGAGCGTCTGGCTGACAGAGTGGAGACTATCAACGTGCAAGTGGAAGAACAGGGAAAGCAGGTGCAGCAGCAGGGCTATCAAATTTTGGCATTGTGTGATGCAGTGCAGACCCTTGCGGAATCCCAGGATGATACACTGCAAAGGCTAAACCACCTTACACATACCCTAGACCGCCTTATGGCATTGGTTCAAGGGTAAGAGGAGTGTAACTCACACCAGAGGTTAAACTCTTAACTGAGTTACAGCAATTTTGCCGGAAAAACATACATCCACATCGCTACCTGGGGTGCGATCGCGTTTGCTATATTCCCCCACATAATAAAAATCATCACCGTCAATCCGGTAATTGATCGGTAAGGGTTTGGTACAGGGTTGGCAAAACACCACTTCTGGATCAGGTTCTCCAGGTAGCAGATGCGGTAAATTCACATTCCAAAAAGTTCCTGGTTCTAAAGGACGCTGAAGTAAGTCAGCTAAAACGCCTTCTGTCCATCTCGCAGCCACGTCCCAATCTACATTTAGCTTGCCTTTTCGATAGTGAGAAACCGCAATTCCGGGAATACCATGCATCGCTGCTTCCCTTACAGCAGCGACAGTTCCGGAAATGTAAGCATCAACTCCCAAGTTACCGCCGGCGTTGATCCCAGATAAAACAAACTTGATATTTTGGCATATTTGTGATAAAGCAATTCTGACACAATCGGCGGGAGTGCCGGCGATCGCATATTCATGATCAGAACGCCGTTGCAGGTGAATTGGGCGAGTCGTAGTTACTTGATGTCCGCAACCAGATTGATGGTGTTTAGGAGCGGCGATAATTATATCTTGACCATTTACAGCTTTAAGCAGCGATTTAATTCCGGGAGCGTCGATACCGTCGTCATTAGTGAGGATGAGGGTCATATATTTTTTGCTTAACAAGAGTGAAGTTACTTTCAATATTAAGTAGTGCTTTCTTGCGACTAACTCCCCAACGATAACCACTTAAGCCGCCATCCTTTTGAACTACACGATGACAAGGTATAACCAAAGCAACAACGCTTGCAAGGTTTGTAACCCACGCTTTCTGCTTCTCTACAGGATAAGAAAAATAAAACTTGATTGCGGTAGGGTTTACGACTAGTACAACGCGGCGGAAATAAAGCTACCATTAAAAATCACCCAAAAGCTTATGGTATAAGTCTTTTTATTTTTGACTTACTCGGCAGCGGTACTAGGTTTATTCCCGAAAAACTCGTAGATGCTACGGTATATATAATACAAAAATATCTATAGCTAGATGGTTTATGGAACCAGTTACTCTGACGGCTGTGGCTACGGCGATCGCCACCCTACTTCTCACAAAAGCACTGGAGAAAACTGGCGAAAATCTTGGAGATGCTGCATGGCAGCAAAGTCGCAAGTTAATCGAACAGCTTCGTCATAAGAATAAATTACCATTACTAACCAATGCTACACAAGCAAACGAACAGCAACGATTAGATTATGGGCAAGCCGTGCTGGAACTGAAAGCAGTAGCAGACAAAGATCCAGAAATTGCTCAAGGAGTTGTTGAGGTAGAAGCAGCAGCGAAAGCTGATCCAAAACTGGCTCCACAAGTCCAAGAAATAGCAAATACACTTAGCTCTTAACAGCCAACAATGCCAAACTTGCAAAAGTTAGCAGAAAAAATTGGGCAAGTTGTGATCGGTGGTACGGGTTCGATTCAAAACCAATCATTTTGATTGCGGTTTAGCTGATTATGGCTGAAGACGCTGGTAAGTTTGCCGAAAAAATAGGGGTTGTTGCTCATAACAGCACAGTAAACATACATAATCAGAACATTGGTGTTTCTGATGATTCTGGTGCGACTCCCATCAACTGGCGCGAATGCCAAAACAAATTCCAACAGCAACTTCATGACAATCGTCAACGACGGCTAGCAACAGGAAGGGGATTTGAACTCGATATTTATGTACCTTTAGGACTTGTTGAACGCAAACAACAGCCTCGCCGCAGTGGGGATATTTCACCTGAAAAGGGAATGGTTGCGTATCAACTCACTGAGGAGGTTATCAAGACGACTTATGAGCATGAAAAATTTCTCACAGAGGTGATTGGGGAGGGTTCCAACACCAAAAGCAAGAATATAGCCATTATCGGAGAACCAGGAGCGGGAAAGTCTACCTTGCTGGAAAAGATAGGCAAGTACTTAATTGAGCATAACGCCTTGCCTATCTATATTCCTTTGAGCAATTTGTCGGGGGACACGCTGAAAGAATACTTGCTGAACCGTTGGCTGGAAAATCCAATAACACCAAACCAACTGCAAGAATTGTTGCAGCAACAGCGGGTGTGGTTTCTGCTGGATGGTTTGGATGAGATGCAAGCAGCATCCTCTGTTGAGGCTTTAAATAAGATTAGCCAAGACATTAGCAAACTTACTGCGGCGCGAGTTGTGTTAACTTGTCGGCTGAATGTCTGGGATGCTAGCACCAAAAATCTGCTTGAATTCCAGAATTTTAAAACTCAGGAGTTTAGCAGCGAGCAAGTGCAGGATTTTATTCTGGCTTGGTTCCAACGCGCCAAGCAAGAGGACAAGGGAACAGAGGGACAAGGGGAACAGCTATGGCAAAAGCTGAATGAATCTGGAAGAGAACGCTTGCTTGACTTGGTAAAAAACCCCCTGAGATTAGCTTTGATGTGTCAAGTCTGGGACACGACTAAGGATTTACCAGAAACTCAAGCTGCACTTTACAAGCGATTTACGCGATACCACTATGAATGGAAACAAGCTGAATTTCTAACAACGCTCGCGGAACAGTATGAGTTGAATGCAGCTTTAGGAAAGTTGGCACAGGAGGCGATCGCTTCTGGAAAAACCCGATTTCGCATTGGACAGAATTTTGCTTACCGGGTGATGGGAGAGAATCTGTTTCATCTCGCTTGTCGTTTAGGGTGGCTGAATCAGGTAGATCGAGATAAACAAACAGATGAACCGTTTTATGCTTTTTATCATGCCACGTTTCAAGAATATTTTGCAGCGCTAGCAATTGATGATTGGGATTTTTTGCTTAAGCACGTCCCCAACAACTCATCCCAAGGAACCTATCGCATATTTGAACCCCAATGGAAGCAGGTGATATTGCTGTGGTTGGGGCGAGAGGAGGTAGAAACACAGCAGAAAGAGCAGTTTATCGAAGCGTTGATAAAGTTTAAAGATAATTGCAATAACTTTTATAAGTACCGAGCCTATCTTCTAGCTGCAACGGGAATTGCTGAGTTTAGAGATTGTTCTAAAGCTGATGAAATTGTAGAGCAAATCGTTAAGTGGGGTTTTAAAACTTTCCTCATTGGCGAACTTATCACAAGCTCTTTTCTTCAAAAAGCAACTAAGGCAGTACTGGCAGAGACATATCGCCCAAAAGCCATTAATGCCCTTGTCAAGTTTATCCGGAACTCCAAGGATGATCATACCCGTAGGGAAGCGACATATAGCTTAGGGGAAATAGACCCTAGCAACGAAAGTGCGATCGCTGCTTTGGTAAAGTTAATCGACACCTCACAGGATGAATCCACCCGTAGGCGAGCGGCAGATTG
>CAXTNZ010000123.1:12099-20028 GCA_964245695.1 uncultured bacterium
GAGCGGCAGATTGCTTAGAAAAGATCTTACCAGCAGAGCAGATGGCGAAAGTTGTCACTGGCTTGAGGTATGAGTTCAAACCAAATGAAGAACGTTACAGAATTCTCTGGCATTGCGCCCAAAATATGTCTTACCCAGCTTTTTATCAAGCTTGGCATCATTCCTTTGACATAATAAAAATACCAATTAAATCTACTCGATTTACTCGATATTATTGGTGGCAAATTGCTTTGTGCTTGTTCTTAGGGCTATCCACCTTTGCTTTCGTTCGCTTCACAGTTTCACATAATCTGAATAATCCTACTCATATCCAGCGACAGCAGCAAATTCGTTAATTTTGATAAACCAGCGTTCAACCTTTACAGTTTTATTTTATCCATTCAACCTAATTTGCTAGAACTATAGAGGATCTGCGTCAGGAGTTTGAGCTTGACGAAGAGGAGTAATCAGAAGCGATATGCTATTTAATCCCCGTCAGCAAACTTGCTCTGAACACAACTTTTGCGTTTTGCTAAACTGAGAACACATCTTCGTACTGATTCAGGAGCCATGAGCGCTACAACTCTCCACTCCCTTACCCTAGAGGAGTTCCTGAAGCTCCCAGAAACCAAGCCAGCCAGCGAATATATTAACGGTGAGATTATTCAAAAGCCAATGCCGAAGGGGAGACACAGCCGCTTGCAAGGTAAACTCTGTGCAGCAGTCAATCAAGTTGCAGAGGACAAGAGGATTGCCTATGCTTTTCCCGAATTACGTTGTAGTTTCGGGGAACGCTCAATTGTACCGGATGTGGCTATATTTCTGTGGAGGCGCATACCATTTCTGATCGATGATCAAGTCCCTGATAACTTTGAACTACCGCCAGATTGGACGATTGAGATTCTCTCGCCAGAACAAAAACCCAACAAAGTGATTGGTAACATTCTTTATTGCTTAAAACATGGTAGTCGCCTCGGATGGTTTATTGATCCTGATGACTTCAGTATCTTAGTATTTCTCCGTGAGCAACAGCCTTTACTACTTATGGGAGACGATTTATTGCCTGTGTTACCAGAAATTGAACTGACATTAACCGTCAATCAAGTTTTTGGATGGCTGAAGATGGGTGGCTAATGGCAATACTATCGCTTGCGCCACCAAAGCTTACAGCAACGTCATAACCAATCCGTATAGTAAACAATCTAGCGTTTTGTTTTTTCTGTTTTAACTTTAACGCTGTCTCTACACCAGTTGGATCGATTCCATATTCACCAGTAAGAGCATCAATCACAATTATCTTGCCAATATTATCGCCATACTCAACATGTTGACGAATATCGTTTTCGTAAAACTGTTTGGCTCTTAGAGCAACTTCTTCCACATAAATTTTTTATGAAGTGGTCAGGCGATCGCCTGTATATTTCCCTAGGGAAAGCTTACAAACCATCAAGCAACTTGCTGGAATATTTACTTATAGGATATAATTAACACATCGTTTACAGAGTCCGCTCCCAAGCACTTGGGTTCATCCCAAAACCCAAGGCTGGGACGGTTTTTCTTTAATAGCGACTGGGTACTAGGGACTAGAGAATAGGGAATGGGGAAGAAATCCGCCCACCCCAAGCGCGGGGTTTTCACCAAAATTTTCCCAGTAAAGAGTCCCCAATTGCTAATCCCCAATTCCTTATAAAAACTGAAAGCTGAGACAAAGCAGTTAAATATCTGATTTTTTACAGTAGTTGTGTAGTATTTTGTCGGAAGAATGTCTTTGGATTCATTCCATGAAACAGCTCCTCAACCAAGTATTTAGTATGACAAAACACCTAGTACGGCTAATTCTGCCGCTGGTGATGATAATTCTGGCTTCGGCGTTGGTTGCTACACCCGCGTTCGCGACAGGTGTGTATGATATGCCGAATCTCAAACCAGGAGGCACCTGGGTTGTAGATAAAGGCGATGTCATCAGCCTGTTTAATGAAGGTAAGATTAGCAGCGCCTTGGAAGACTTGGCAAAGCAAACAGGTAACGAGGTGAGAATAGTCACAATTCGTCGTCTCGACTATGGCGAAACACCAGAAAGCTTCACCAAAACTTTGTTTGAAAAATGGTTTCCCACAAAAGAACAAAGAGCGAATCAAACCATACTGATGATTGACACCGTGACCAACGGTACCGCTATTATTAGCGGCGATAAAGTTAAGTCTTTGATGCCAGAAGCGATCGCCAATAGTATCGCCTCCCAAACCTTGGCAGAACCATTGCGTAACGGCAACAAATACAATCAGGCATTTGTAGATACAAGCGATCGCCTTGTCGCTGTCCTCTCCGGTCAACCCGATCCAGGACCACCCCAAATCGCTGAGACTGTGCAAGTAGAAGGCACCTTTAAGAAAGCAGAAGAAACCGAAACTATCAAAGGTAACGCTACTGCTTGGGTAGTAGGACTTTTAATAGCCGCTACCGTTATCCCGATGGCAACTTACTACATCTATCAAGTAATTCAACCATCTTCTAATGGGCAATAGGGATTGCTTAGTGGTTAGGAGTTAGGAGAACAACCATCAACTAATCTTGAACATACTCTTGCCCTGTCACTAAAGCAACCTCCGCGCGGACAAATTCCCGACCCAAATAGGCTGCATGGTCAAAAAGACTTACCGGACAGGGCTGAGTTTCTTCAAAAATCTTTACACATAGTTCCTTAGCCGTTCTCCCAGTAAACACTGTTGTGTGAGTTCTTTGCACCTTACCGCGTGCAGGAATCACCTTTCCCGTTTCTGGATCAACAGCTAAACCATGCTCATCAATCACATTTGTGAAATGCTTGGCAGAAATTAAACCCGCCTCCCGATCTAGATAAATAATGAAATATCCATTCGGATCAAGGTCAATATGACGCTGAGAAAGCTTGTCATCAATTGCTGCCAAATTTTCAACCATCAAATCCATACTCACTCTAAAAATGAAATGTCATCAGTGTTTTTACACTTTATATCAAGTGTAATTGTTTCCTCCCGGAAGAAAGCATTTTCATTTCCTTAGCATAATGCCAACGCGCAACGCGTCTCCCCTTCTCCCTCATAGAGAGGCGCTTCTCCAAGAAAGATAGAAATAAAGCAACCGTCAAATCTAGATCCTCTACACCCAACCAACGCTCTTCAACACACGGAGAAAAGCATTTATTTTTATGGATCACTCTGAAGAATCTTTTTGACTAAACGGTAACTCTGCATTCATCGCCTCAATTTCCCGCTGTTCTAGTTCGTTCACCTCACGAATATAAGGGCGTAAAATTTGTTCTAAACGACTATTGTAAAAGCGGTGCAAACTGTGATTGGGCATAGCCGGAAAACCGCGACGTTTTTTGTGGCGACCGCCAGCACCAGGGTCAAAAGTTTGGATACCGTTAGCGATCGCCCATTCAATCGGCGAATAATAGCAAGCATCAAAATGCAAGTTATCTATTTCTTGAAAACTACCCCAATAACGCCCATAAAGGCGATCGCCTTTATATAGACAAAAAGACATTCCCAAAGGTTGACGATTATCTTGCTCACTGTATGCCGCGATAAACAATACTCTATGGCGATAATCGGCGTGTAGCTGCTCAAAAAATCGCTTCGTCAAATACTTACTACCCCACCAGCCAAATTTATCACAGGTATCAGCGTAGAAATCGTACATCAAAGGAAACAGCGACTGGGGAATTTCATCGCCTGTGAGTTTTTCCAGTCGTAAACCTACTTTCTCCACCGCTTTGCGTTCGCGCTTGATATTACGTCGCTGGTTGGCGTTGAACACAGCCAAATAATCATCAAAAGTGTTAAAGCCGAGATTTTCCCAGATGTAGCTGTGGTGCAACCAAGTTGTAAAACCTTGGCGTTCTAACACGAGACGCCATTCAGGATCGACATAGAGAAAATGACAGCCAGAAATGCGATTTTTAGCGCAGAAAGTGTCAATTTCATGCACCATGAGCGACGTTATTTCATCCTCATCTTCTCCTGGCGCAATCAAAAATCGATAGCCTTCTGCGGGGGTAAAGGGTGTCATTCCCAGCAGCTTAGGATAATAGCGCACACCAATGCGATCGGCTAAATCTGCCCACTGACTATCAAAGACAAATTCGCCATAACTATGTCCTTTGAGGTAGAGTGGGGCAGCAGCAATCAGCGTTCTGTCTCGCCACAGTGTTAAGTGATTTGGTAACCAACCAGTTTTGCGAGTAGCACTCCCGGAAGTTTCCAGATTATTCAGCCATTCCCACTCTAGAAACGGGGTTTTGAGTGGCATTGCCAAAGCATCCCAGGCATTTTGGGGGACTTCGGCGATTTTGTTAATCCAGGCGATAGAATAGCGAGGCTTGAGTTGTTCGACCATTGGAGGCTTTGGAGATACAAAACTTAGCAAAAGCTTTTTTAAGGGTAATCTAATCTACTAATCGTTGCAGCCGATAGTGCAAAAACACCTCCTGCTCAATTGTCTGAACTTCCAGTAGTTGCAACTGGCGAGCCAAGGGTAAGAATCCTGTACCATCTACTGGTGTCGGCGCAGTAGCACCCCCCAAAATCAGCGGACAGACGGTTAGCCAGAATTCGTCAATTAAATTCAATTCCAGCATCGAGGCGGTTAAGCTACCACCACCTAGTACTGCTAAACGTGATATACCTAATGTTGTCAGGTGTTGCAAAGCAGTGTCCAGGTCAATTTTTCCTGTTTGTGTTTCAAAAATCAGAATTTGCTCAAATTCTGCCCTAGCTTGCCAAAAAAGCGCTCCTGCTGTTGTTGTCAGCAACCAGCGTTTGACTGGCTGCTTAAAAAAGTGAATTTCCGGAATTAGATTGCCAGAGTGTGTAACTACTATATGAACTGGCTGGGCAGATTTACCCTGATGTGTTCTTTGTTGCAGCAGTTGTGGATTGGATACGGTCAGTGTTGTACCGTAGGCGCGAAGAGTACCAGCACCGAATAAAATAGCATCAGAGGCAGCCATTTGTTTTTCCAGGTGTGCTTTGTCAGCCCTAGAGCCAAACCGCGCAGGCGATCGCCTGACATCTGCTATTTTGCCATCTGCACTCATTGCCAAAACTATAGTGGTATGAGGACGATGTTGCACCATAGCGTTGATTTGATAATATTTATGTTTTCATTGTTAATGGGTTGATTATAAAAAAAATCTGCCTACTAGCAAGAACTGTATTTCTCTGCACAATATCTAGATGTAACAAAAGTCGTTACAGCTACTATCGATAGGTTTTTGTATAGCTGGTTTCTTTTTGCAATTTCCCGATTTGTTACTTTTAATAGCTAGAAATAAAATTGTTATAAATTGATAAAATGTCTCATCTAGCTGTTTTAATTGCATATCGTTACTGTTTTGGTTTGCTTTCTTCGAAGTGAGACTGTCGATGACTAAACTCAGTCAATCATCTTTTCGTCGAATTTTAGTGTCAAGAATTTTGCTGCTGTTTGTCCCAGTTTTATTTGCCGGGGAAATTCTAGCATTGAATAAGGCACGCTCTAGCCTATTAGAAACTGCCCGAAAAAACTTAACAGAAAGCGCCACCATAAAAGGGGAGAAGATTGTAGATGCGATCGCGGCACTAAAATCTAACTTGTTTAGTGCAAGTCAAACAACAGTTATTAAGTCTGGTTCTCCTTGGGAAGCACAACATTTTATCGAGCAGCTAGCACAGCAATTGCCAACCCACATTGAGTGTATTCAATTAGCAAATCTGCGAAACGGTAACATCATTGCTAGTACTTGTGGCTACGAATCAATTGCTGAATTAAAATTACCTTTACCTAATGATGAAATTGAAGTTGAAGCAATTTCACCATCAAAGGTAGGAAAAACTGGTAAAAGAGATACAATACACCAACTACAATTACTGTTATCTGCCCCAGTTTATGACAAATTTGGCAACTTGCATTACGCCTTGAGAATCAAGTCAGCATTACACCAACAAATAAAAAATAAGCGGGGTTCACTAACAGGGTCAACGGTAGTAATTGCTGAAGATGGCACAATTTTGGCGCACCCACTGACAGATCGAGTGGGAACTAACATCAGACAGCATCCAGATGCTTCCCGACTAAAAAGTATTTTGAAACGTGCGATCGCCGGACGACAAGCTTCTGTAAATTTGTATTTTAAAGAAGGGACAGAACAAGAGGGGATAGAATTAGTAGCTGGCTACACGGCTATTCCCAATCCAATTACAAATCAGCAGCAGCAAAAATGGATTGTCTTAGCCGTTACTAGTTTAGATAATGCTTTGTTTGGGCTTGGGGAAATCAAACTAATTTTACTCGCTTTAACATTTGGCTTAATTGTCGTGAGTGTTTTGGCATCCTTATATCTAGGTCGTTACCTAGCACGTCCTGTAGAACAATTGCGAGATTATGCCCTAAATCTTAACAGTCACCATTCCGCCGAATCAGTTCCGCACAACTTTCAAATTAGAGAGTTTAATCAACTAGCGCAAGCACTCGATTTAATGGTAGAAAGACTCAAAGCTTGGGCAGAAGAGTTAGAAATAGCTTGGAAAGAAGCGAAAAACGCCAATAATGTCAAAAGTAAGTTTGTGGCGACAACTTCCCATGAGTTGAGAAATCCACTCAATACCATTATTAACTGTGTTCGCCTGGTTCGAGATGACATGTGCGACAACCGCGAAGAAGAAATGGAGTATCTCTTACATGCCGATAAAGCGGCAATTCATTTGTTAGGAATCATTAATGATTTACTAGACATTTCCAAAATTGAAGAAGGCAAGCTTTCAGTCGTCACAGAACCTATTGACCTCCGAAAATTACTGCTAGAGGTGATTAATTTACAATCAGTTAATGTTCAACAAAAAGGCTTGCAGTTGAAAATTGATTTAGGTGACGAAGCAATTCCAGTTAATGGCGACGCAGGAAAACTGAAGCAAGTGTTGATTAATGTGATTGGTAACGCAACTAAGTTTACCGAAAAAGGAAGCATTGCGATCGCTACAGAAATTGAAAATAGTTATCGTCAATCTCAAGTGATTATCTCCGTCACAGATACAGGTGTGGGCATCGAGCCGACCCAACAGCACAAACTATTTCGCCCCTTTGTGATGGTGGATGGCGCAAATACACGCAAATTTGAAGGTACGGGACTGGGACTGGCGATTTCACGAAACTTAATCGAACTCATGGGAGGTACGATTACTCTTGCGAGTGCGGGTATTAACCAAGGCACTACAATTGCAATTACTTTACCCTTAATTAATGCCTCGCTGTTATCTACTTCAGCATATCAAGAGGATTCAGGCGATGCTCCTTTGGAGCCGCTTCTCCTGACGGAGACGCTACGCGATCGCGATCGCGCAGTCAGCCAGATCGAAGAAATAGAAGAAACTAGTCTTCATGGAAACAACTTCCCATCTGCCATGTTGGTAGATGGAGAGGTGGGTATATGGGGCGATCGGGGGAAGACCACATCACTCAAAACTTAACAGACGCAATTGACCGCCTCTATTAAGTTTTGAGCAATTAGCATTAAGCTAACGGCTAACAGTTTGGTCAATCAAAACAGGTTTACCGCCTTCTTTCAGAGATTCTGTCAGAGCAGCGAGAATTTGTACCAATTCTGTGCCTACCCAGCCAGATGAAATCATTGAGGGAGTATTCTCAACAATGCAGTTAACAAAACGTGAGCAAACTCGCCCCAATGATTCGCCTGTTTCTACTTCCAACACCTCTCGCCTTTGATTCACAGGTATAAATTGATTTTCCCTCACCGCAAACTCACCATGTAGTAGCGTCAAAGGTGCTTCAGTTGACATTTCATCAAAAATTAAACTGCCAAGGCTTCCCACTACCACAAGACGCCGCTGTTTATCCGGATTGAGCCAGCACAGGTGTATGTAAGCTTGAAAACCATCCGCGTATGTAAGTGTCACCCAGACTAAATCGGCT
>CAXTNZ010000124.1:0-6024 GCA_964245695.1 uncultured bacterium
TAGCGTCGCATTTAGCAGTGATGGCAAAACCGTTGCTTCTGGAAGTGAGGACAACACGATCAAAATCTGGTACTTCGATTTAGATAATTTACTTTCGCGAAGTTGTCAGAAGCTGAAAGCTTATCTGATTACCCATCCAGAGGCTTTAGAACCACTGACATTTTGTCAACAACAAAATCCCGATATTTTATTGGCTGCAACCCCTGTCATGGTGACAGCCGGAGAAACTGCCGCCAGAAATGGTAATTTTGAAGAAGCCCTTGCCGACTTCAAAACAGCTAAAAAATGGAACTCTAAATTAGACATTAATCCGCAAGTCAAAACTGATTCTCTCCGCTTAGAGTTTGCAGGTAGAAAGTTAGCAGATGAAGGTGATTTTGATGGTGCAATAACCAAGTTTAAACAAGCAAAGCAACTAAACGTCAAAATTGACTTTGACACAGATACCGATGGTGTGCAGAACGATCCCGAAAAAGTTGCCAAAGAACTTGTCAGTCAAGCTTTAGTTAATCAAGCCGGAGAAATAGCAGATAAAGGTGATGTTGACGGTGCAACAGCCAAGTTGAAACAAGCACAGCAACTAAACGCCAAAATTGACCTTGATGATAATACTGAAGGTGTGCAAACTAACCCCCAAACTGTTGCCAAAAAACTTGTCAGTCAAGCCTTAGTTAAACAAGGTAAAGACTTAGCCACACAAGGTAATTTTGATGGTGCAGTTGCCAAGTTTAAACAAGCACAGAAACTAGATGCCAAAATTGACCTCGACACAGAGACACCTGGTGACGTGGAAACTAATATCCAAGCTGTTGCCAAAGACTTTACCAGCAAAGGATTTATTGCTCAAGGCAAACAACTTGCCAGACAAGGTGATATTAATGATGCAGTTGCCAAGTTGAAACAAGCACAAAGAATCCAACCCAAGGTAGATATCAATCCAGACATTGAGGGTGTACAAAATAACCCCGAAAAAGTAGCCCAAGACTTTTACATAGCCGGTTTAATTGACGAAGCCGAAGAACAATTAAAGCAGGATGAATATAGCAAAGCAATTGCAGTTTATAAAAGAATTGAAAACTTAAAACCAACAAAAGAAAACCTAGCGAAATCTTGGGATAGTTTGTGCCGGCAAGCTAGCTTACAACGTTATGTCAAGAATGTAGTTAACGATGCTTGTGAAAAAGCAGTGAAACTTGCACCTAATGATGCTTCTATCCGCGATAGTCGCGGTTTGGCAAGAGCGTTAACTGGTAATTTTAAAGGTGCAATTGAGGACTTTCAGGTATTTATCGAATCAACTAACGACGCTGAGAAGAAAGCACAACGGGAAGCTTGGGTGAAAGATTTGCAAGCCGATAATAATCCCTTTACACCAGAGGTGTTGGAGAAGTTGCATTTGTAGAGACGCGATTTATCGCGTATTTTTCGGGTCATTTCCCACAAATGCCTAATAGTAATAAAAATACCATAACCCTCGTAGAGACCTTCCAATACGGTTCGGTTAAGGCAACAGACGCGATAAATCGCCGTCTACAAGGCAACAGACGCGATAAATCGCCGTCTCTACAATATATATATGTGATTTCCCGGACATGATATAAAAGGACGAAAAGAACGCGATACTCTTTCAGAGTCACTTCTCTACGAGAGGCTGCTTTCAACGCGATCGCACTTTCATTATTAAGTAAGCGATCGCGCAACACAGTGTTTTATTCTAGTGTGGTAACGAAAGCTTCAACGTTAATAACGACAGCTTCAACGTTAATAACGACAGCTTCAACGTTGGTTACGACAGCTTCAACGTTAGTAACCAAAGCTTCAACTTTCATAAGCAAAACTTAAGCGTTGGTAACGACAGCTTTCACTTTCATAATAAAAGCTTATGTTTTATGTAAAAATTATAAAGTGATAAACATAAAAGAAGATTCCCGACTTCGAGCGAGAAATCGGGAATCAGGGTAATAGCGATCGCACGGAAGATAAACTACATGAAAAATGGTTAGCGATCGCATAAACCACAATGAACTAATTACATCACACCTCCGGTTCAATTCCCGCAGCTCTAAGCTGTTGTGCTAATCTATCAGCACGTTGACGTTCATCATCCGCACGTTGACGTTCCTCTTCTGCACGCTGACGTTCTTCCTCAGCACGTTGACGTTCCCTAGTTGTCAACTCCGAACCCCACAGCAGCAATTCTCCGCTTTCATCCCACCAGCGCAACCAATAGCCATTTCGATTTTCGCGACTACCTGACCACACACCGAGAAAAAGGTTAATTTCTTCAATCCAGCAACGATTATTTTCATCCAAATCTTGAATTTGATATCGTCCTGAATCATCCAATTGATAAACTTCTAATACTCCAGTACTAGGTTCAAAAATTGCATAATTGGGAACTTGTAAAATCTGTTCGTAAAAAAACCACTTTCCCGGTGGATAAGTTGGTTTACTGGAATATTCCCCACCTTCGGTATCGGAAATAAATTCCATCACAATGACTGGAATATCTCCTTGAAGTCGCGGTGTATAACTGCGAATCACCTCTTCTCGTGAAACTCGAATAGCTGGTACATATCCCCAATCAGGTGCTTTCACCACAAACTTATTATTTAAAGTGGCACAAATACCGTAGTTAGTGGTAGTCAAAGCATTCGCGGGTAACTTCCCAGCAATATCTAGAGTTTGCGTTAAAACAGCAGCCATAATAGGTTGATTAATATCATCAACTGGCTCGTCATCTAAAACAAAATCGTCTGGTAACTTTTCCCAGGTAACTTCAAATGTGGCTGAATTAGCTAACATAATGCTACTACCTCATTCACGCCGTTTAATTATTATTGGTTATTTTTGAGATGCAATGCTTGACAAAAGTTGTTCAAATTCTGCAACTGAAGGAATAGCGATCGCTCTTTTCAGAAGCGTTTTTAACACAGCCGATTCCTCAATTTGATTAACAACCTCCACAATCGAACTTGGCACGAGTCCAAACCGCGTTTCTAGAACTTCAATTACACTATCTCTAGCATTTTGCAGAATACCTTCTTCAATTCCTTCTGCTTTTGCTAGCCTTTCAATACTTGTTACGTACCGCATTCTATTTACCTCTTCGTCACTTCTCAATTCTGTTTTAAAATTATTTGCCAGTTCTTCTGGAAGTACCATCACCCAGTCAATAAACCGAAATAATCCTAAAATGTATTCTCGGTCATATCCCCTTTCAAACAAGCTTCTGACTAAGCTCAATTTCCACTGTAGCCTGCTTTCCGGATTTCGGTTTGTCGCCTTTGTTCTTAAATGTGCCATGACGACTATACTAAAGGGATTAGTATCTTGTTCCAGACTTTCCCAGTCAGCTTCATAGTCCAAAAGTTTTGCTACAGGAAACTCTAAACTGACGCGACATCCCCCAAGTTGATAATTATAACTTGAAGGTCGCCAACTCGCTGATTCATCCGCTAAAACCGCCAAGCTGATAACTTGCTTTTTATGACGATCAAACAAGCGGTAATTATATGTATACATCCTTTGGGCAAAGTTGCTGTCATATTGCCCTTGGACTTCGACATGAATTAATACCCAAGCTTCTTCACCATCAAGAAGCCAAACTTTCGCAACTTTATCAACTAAACGCTTGCCAATTTCTGCATCCGGTTCAAGCTGTTGCAGTTCGGTATCGAGAAATTCATAGTCTCTT
The DNA here is from genome assembly GCA_964245695.1 of uncultured bacterium. Taxonomy (GTDB): domain Bacteria; phylum Cyanobacteriota; class Cyanobacteriia; order Cyanobacteriales; family Nostocaceae; genus Hassallia. The sequence goes on from CAXTNZ010000124.1 coordinate 3,698, forward strand.
TCCCAATCAATAACAATGTAGGCATCAAGAAAGAAGTATTCTAAAAAGCGAGGAAAAAAGCTTTCAATAACTTCTTTCCAGGGACTATCATAATCACTAAATTGCTCAGTCATGAATTAAAACAAAAAGTATCTTTGTGCCATTGGTAAAATCGTCGCCGGTTCGCAAGTCAGCAACTCTCCATCAGCCCTAACTTCATAAGTTTCCGCATCAACTTCAATGTGAGGTAACGCATCATTCAACTTCATATCGCGCTTACTTAATTGACGTGTCCCGGAAACTGCAACTACTTGCTTTTGCAAACGTAGCTGAGTGGGAATTTCTCTTTCTAACGCTGCTTGCGAAACAAAAGTAAATGAAGTAGCGTAACGCGCACCTGCAAAACTACCAAACATCGGACGCATGTGTACAGGTTGCGGTGTCGGAATACTCGCATTAGCATCACCCATTTGCGACCAGGCAATCATACCGCCTTTAACTACTATCTCAGGCTTGACGCCAAAAAAAGCAGGATGCCATAAACACAAATCTGCTATTTTCCCCTCTTCCACCGAGCCGACATACTGAGCAATTCCGTGGGTAATTGCCGGATTAATCGTATATTTAGCAACATATCTTTTAGCGCGATTATTATCAGCTAGCCCATCTCCTGTAAGACTTCCGCGCTGCACCTTCATTTTATGTCCTGTCTGCCAAGTTCTAATTATCACTTCCCCTACCCGCCCCATCGCCTGAGAATCGGAAGAAATCATACTAAACGCGCCCAAGTCGTGTAAAATATCTTCGGCGGCGATCGTTTCCCGACGAATGCGCGACTCAGCAAAAGCGACATCCTCGGCGATCGCTGGATCGAGATGATGGCACACCATCAACATATCCAAGTGTTCATCCAAAGTATTGACCGTGTAAGGTCGTGTAGGATTGGTAGAAGATGGTAAAACATTCGCTTGCCCACAAACCTTGATAATATCTGGTGCGTGTCCTCCGCCTGCGCCTTCGGTATGGTATGTATGAATAACGCGATTTTTGAAAGCGGCGATGGTGTCTTCCACAAAACCCGCTTCGTTCAAGGTGTCGGTGTGAATTGCCACTTGTACGTCATATTCATCAGCAACGCTCAAACAAGTATCAATTGCTGCTGGCGTTGTTCCCCAATCTTCATGTAATTTTAAACCGATCGCACCCGCGTTAACTTGTTCTACAAGTCCTTGAGGTTGGCTAGTGTTGCCTTTACCTAAAAATCCCAAATTGACGGGGAAAGCATCAGCAGCTTGCAACATTCGGTACATATTCCAGGGTCCAGGCGTGCAAGTTGTCGCATTTGTACCGGCGGCGGGACCAGTACCACCGCCAATCATAGTAGTGATACCGGATGCGATCGCCACTTCAATTTGTTGCGGACAAATAAAATGAATGTGGGTATCAATACCCCCAGCGGTGAGAATCATTCCCTCCCCCGCTAAAGCTTCAGTTCCCGGACCAATAATAATATCTACATTGTCTTGAATATAAGGATTTCCAGCTTTCCCAATTTTTAAAATTTTGCTATCTTTAATGCCGATATCTGCCTTGACAATCCCCCACCAATCGAGAATCAAAGCATTAGTAATCACTAAATCAACCGCACCATCGGCATTAGAAATCGGGGATTGTCCCATCCCATCTCTAATAACTTTACCACCACCGAATTTCACTTCATCGCCGTAAGTTGTGAAATCTTGTTCAACTTCGATAAATAATTCTGTATCAGCAAGTCGGACTTTATCTCCGACAGTGGGACCGAAAGTTTCTGCGTAAGCGCGACGGGACATTCTGTAAGGCATAATGCACTTTTAGTAATGGAGGTTAGAATTGAGTTTAAACGCAAAGGGACGCAAAGTACGCGCAAAGGTACGCTGAGTATGGATGAGAATGATTTGAGTGGGGTGATAATTGGCTGTGGAATGCGAGTGCATACAGCGTTGGGACCAGGTTTGTTAGAGTCAGCTTATGAGGAGTGTTTGTATTACGAATTGAAAAAGAAGGGATTGAATGTTGGTAAGCAAATTCCATTACCGCTTATTTACGAAGAGGTAAAATTAGATTGTGTTTATCGATTGGATTTAATAGTTAAAAATAAAGTAATTATTGAAGTCAAATCTGTTGAATCCATCAACCCAATTCACTCAGTACAACTTTTAACTTATCTCAAACTAGCTAATTGCAAACTCGGTCTTATCCTCAACTTTAACGTCCTCCACCTCAAAGAAGGCATCAAACGTGTGGCAAACAAACTCTAACTTTGCGTACCTCCGCGCTTACCGAGAGCGTCACGAGTGCGTTTAAAA